>NZ_RZSB01001430.1:0-452 GCF_004023285.1 Mesorhizobium sp. M2A.F.Ca.ET.067.02.1.1 | reverse complement strand
CGGTGAACGGACGGTCGGCAAGCTGGCGGTAGAGCCTGCTCGCGAACACCGGCCCCTTGACGATCCGCGCCGGAACGCCTTTCGCCGCCAGCGCCTTCATGATGCGGTCGCCGTGATATTGCAGCAGCATTGACTGCCCGGTTGCCGTCGTCATCTGGTCGCGTAACTCAGTCAGTTTCTGCGGCAACCTCGCGTCTTTCGGCAGGTTGGCGTCGCCGCGTTCCCTGAACTTGCGCAGCACGATCGGCAGCACGCCGTGGAACTCCGCATTGGCGAGCAGCGCCAACAGGTCACCTGCGGAAACGTCCTTGCCCCAATCGGAGGGCGCCTCGGGGTCGGCAAGGTTGATCAGCAGTTTTTCCTGGGCAGGCGAAAGCTCGGGCAGCATCGTTGAGGCAACAGTGGCAAGGTTCCGCGCATGCTTGCCAGAAAAGTACCGGTGAAGCCAGAGA
>NZ_RZSB01000142.1:0-10100 GCF_004023285.1 Mesorhizobium sp. M2A.F.Ca.ET.067.02.1.1 | reverse complement strand
TTGATCTCCTGCACGATCGGCTTTGCCACCGTCGCTGCGACCGTCTGGGCGTCGGCGCCCGGATACTGCGCGCGAACGACGATGGTCGGCGGCGCGATCTCGGGATATTGCGCGACCGGCAGCTGGGTATAAGCAATACCGCCGAGGATCAGCAGGACGATCGAAACGACCGATGCGAAGATTGGACGGTCGACGAAGAAATGCGCGAACCTCATTGCTGCAACCCGGCGGTTTCGACCTTGGGCGGCAACGTCACCATCTCGACCTTCACCTTGGTGCCGGGCCTTGCGTGCATCAGCCCGTTGACGATGATCGTCTCGGCGCCGGTCAGGCCCGAGCGGATCACCCGGTAGCCGTCGAGAAGCGGTCCGGTGCGCACGGGCTTCGCCGACACCATTCCGGCCTCGTCCACCAGCAACACGATGCGACGATCCTGATCGGCGCCGATCGCCTCGTCAGGCACCAGCACGCCGCTATGCGGCAGCGACCCCGGCACGTTGATGCGCCCGAACATGCCTGGCTGGAGAACGCCGTCGGGGTTGGGAAACGTCGCACGAACCCGCATTGTGCCGGTCGCGTTGTCGATCCGGTTCTCGGCAAAATCGAGCTTGCCCTTGACCACCGCCTCCGCGCGGTCGGCGACCTGAATCTGCACATCGAGCCCGCCGGCGCCTTCCTGCATGCTGCCGCCACGCGCCATCGCGTCGCGGGCGTAGCTGAAATACAGACGCTCATCGACGTCGAAATAGAAGTCGATCGGGTCGCGCGTGACGATGGTCGTCAGCAAGGTGGAATCCGGCTGCACGAGGTTGCCGACCGATACCAGCCGGCGGTCGATGCGGCCGGACAACGGCGCCTTGATCTCAGTGAATTCCATGTTCAGGCTGGCCGTCGTCAGCGCAGCCGTCGCGCCCTGCATCTGCGCCTGCGCCGCAAGGTATTCCCGCCGGCGGTCGTCGACCGTGGCGGGCGAGATGTTGCCGGTCTTGGCAAGTTCGTTGGCGCGATCCAGTTGCATCTTGGTGAATTCGAGCAGGCTCTTGGCGACATCCACTTGCGATTTGGCGGCATCATAAGCGGCCTGGTACGGACGCTGGTCGATGGTGAAGAGCAGGTCGCCCTTGTTGACCAGTGCGCCGTCCTGGAAGCTGACCTTGTCCAGATAGCCGCTGACGCGCGAACGGATGGCAACCTGGTCGACGGCTTCGAAACGCCCGACGAACTCGTCGTCCTCGATGATGTCACGCACCACCGGCTTGGCCGCCGTCACCACGGGCAGCTGCTGGTCCTGCGCAAACGCAGTGCTGCTGAAAGCCATGCCGAGCAGGAATGCCGCCGACGCGGTGGCGCAGGCAAGCCAGCCGGCCGATCGACGGGGTCGCTCGCCCACGTCGCAACGCAATTGCCCATTGCCTGTGATATCCATTTGCGTCCCCCTCGCTGGACCCGGAGGTCGGTTGATCCGCTTCTACGCTCAGGCTTTTTCGTCGAGACCCGAGCACTGCAATATTGTGCACGGCACATGATCATTTTCCATATGGGCTGAAATGTCCATCCTGTGGCTGCCTCGCCACCGGGCTAGGCCTAGTCGCAATCTAAAGGAATCAGGATTCCTTTGACACACACCGTCAAGCCAAACTCGCCACGCTCGTCACCCGCCTTCAGCCACGCACCCCTGATGACCGATTGGTAGGAGCGTATCACGGCTGAAAGCGTCAAGAGGCAGGTGCTGGCGCAAGGCGGCCGACGCGGCGCCGCGGTTGTTTTTCCGGCAACGGCAAGCGACGTCGTTGCGGCCAAGATGGGGGCACCAGCGGAATGGCATCTTTCTCGCTAGGTCGTCCCAGAACCGGACCGTCCGCTTCCGGCCCCAAAGACGCCATGGCAGCTTTGCGCTCATCTCGGCCGCTGGAGGGAATTTTGCCGCCGCCTGGAAGCAGACATGGAAGCCGAGCCGCGGAGCTTGTCCCAAGGCCACGCCTCGCCGGTCTGTCAATCGGGCGCCTGTCGTGCAACACTACTTACTAATATACGGGTGGGAAGCATTCCGCTGAAGCCGGCGGAAGGCCCTTTGGGGAGAAGCCAATATGCAGGGCTCGGTGGGAAGCGATCTTGCAAGTCGCCTGGCATCCGCAGATCGCCGTATTGCCGAACTGGAAAATAATTATGCTGACGCGGCAATCGAGCTTGATCGACTTTCCGCCGAAAACAAGCGCCTGATTCAACTCGCCGAGGAGCGCGCGAAGGAATTGGCCATCCTCAACAGCGTCGGTGAAGCGATGGCAAAGACGCTGAATGTCAAGACGGTGACCCGCATCGTGGGCGATCAGGTACGTGAAATATTTGGGGCGGATATAACCGAAATTTTGTTGCACGACGAGGCCTCTGATCTCATCACCGTCCCGTATTCATTTTACCGCGAGTACCAGGACGTCGCGCCTTTCACTTTGGGCGCGGGGCTGACCTCCAAGGTCATCCTCTCTGGAAAACCACTGGTTCTCGGGACGTCTGAACAGTCCATTGAGTTCGGTGCGATCTTCCTCAGCGAAGCGGAGCGGTCAGAATCGTATATCGGCGTACCAATCATCGCCGGTGGCAGAACCCTGGGCGTTGTCAGTGTTCAAAGCTACGAAAAGAATGCCTTTGGCGAAGATCATTTGCGCCTGCTGCAAGGCTTGTCATCAAGCATGGGCGTTGCGATTGCCAATGCACGCCTTTTCGACGAAACGCAGCGGCTGCTGAAAGTATCTGAGGACCGCGCAAAGGAACTGGCCATTCTCAACAGCGTCGGCGAAGCAATGGCGAAGACGCTGAACGTCAAGACCGTCACACGCATCGTCGGTGATAAGGTGCGCGAAATATTCGGAACGGACGTCACCGAAATCCTCCTGCGTGATGAGGAGTCTGACCTAATCACCGTACCCTATGCATTTTACAAGGGCTATCAGGACCCCGAACCATTTGCGATGGGCGAAGGGCTGACCTCAAAGGTCATACTGTCAGGCAAACCATTGGTATTGGGTACGACTGAGCAACACGTTGCTCCGGGTGCACTTATACCTACAGAGGAAGACAGGACCGAATCCTACCTAGGTGTGCCAATCATCGCTGGCGACAGGACTTTGGGTGTCGTCAGCGTCCAGAGCTACGAGAAGAATGTCTTCAATGAAGATCATGTGCGTCTGTTGCAGGGGCTTTCATCCAGCATGGGCGTCGCTATCTCTAACGCCCACCTGTTCGACGAGACCCAGCGCCTATTGAAAATGATGGAGGCTCGTAATGCTGAACTGGCCTTCGTGAATGGCGTTCAGGAAGTGCTCGTCTCCAATTTGGAAATGCAGGAGATATATGACCAGATCGGCGACCAGATTCATGAGATTTTCGATGCCCAGGTGGTGGATATCGGACTGTTCGATCCCGACGACAACCTTCTGCATTTTCCTTATACGATTGAGCGGAACGTTCGCTTCCCCGATTTACCGATGCCGCTCATTGGTTTTCGGAAACATGTCATGGATACGGGGCAGCCATTGCTGCTCAATGATGCTGTCACTGCGTCCGAGAAATACGGCAACCCCGTGCTGCAGGGTGAGGCAGCTAAGTCGGGGCTGTTCGTACCGTTGATCATCGGAGGACAGGCAAAGGGCGTCATTTCCCTGCAAAACCTCGATCACGAGCACGCCTTCAATGAATCGGACGTGAATCTGCTCACCACGATTGGTAATGCGACGTCTATTGCAGTTGAAAAGGCGAGGCTGTTCACCGAGACCAGGCGCTTGCTGAAGGTAACCGAGGACCGCGCGGCAGAACTCGCTATTCTCAATAGCGTTGGCGAGGCTATGACACAGTCACTAGACCTGGATACAGTAATTCGTCTTGTAGGCGATAAGGTGCGGGAGGCCTTCGGGACCGAGGTCAGTGAAATTCTGCTGCATGACAGCGAATCCGGTTTGATCCATGTGCCTTATGCATACTTCAGGCAATATAGAGTTATTGATCCATTTCCGTTTGGCGTGGGTGTAGCGTCCAAAATCATAGATACAGGGCGCCCGTTAGTCTTCAAGACTCTCGAGGGAGGAAAAGAGCTTGGTGCATTCTTTCCAGACGAAAAGGACAGGACCGCATCTTACATAGGTGTTCCCATCAAGTCTGGTGAAAGAACGCTGGGGGTTATCAGTGTACAAAGCTACCGGGAGAATGCGTTTGACGAAAATCACGTACGCCTCCTGCAGACGGTTGCCTCCAACATGGTGGTCGCCATAGCCAATGCGCGCCTGTTTAACGAAACGCAGCGTCTGCTGAGAGTGACAGAAGCTCGCGCTGCCGAGCTCGGCGCCATCAGTATGGTCAGCCAGGCGCTGATAGCGGAATCCGAACTCGAAAGCACGATCCAGCTGATCGGCAATCAGATGCAGGAAATCTTCGATGCCGATATCGTCTACGTCGCTCTGCTCCATCCGGAAACTAAGCTAATCCATTTCCCCTATCAGTTTGGCGAGGCCTTCACCACGCTCACGCTCGGCGAGGGACTGACGAGCAAGATCATACAGACCGGCGAGCCGCTGCTCATCAATCAGGATGTGGCGAAAAGGGGGGCTCAGATCGGGGCCACCCCCGTCGGCAAGAATGCCTTGTCCTACCTCGGCGTTCCGATCAAAACGGCCCAAGGAACGCTTGGCGTTATCAGTGTTCAGAGCACCACGCGGGAGGGCATTTTTACCGATGACTCGCTCCGCTTGCTTTCCACCATTGCCGCCAATGCGGGCTCTGCCCTGCACAACGCGCAACTATTCACTGAGCTCAAACAGTTGTCCCTGGCTCTCCAGCAGGCAAAGGAGGCGGCCGAGGCGGCAAATGAGGCGAAGAGTTCGTTTCTGGCGACGATGAGCCACGAGATTCGTACGCCAATGAACGGCGTGATCGGAATGAGCAACTTGCTCCTGGCGACAAAACTAGATGACGAGCAGCGGGAAATTGGAGAGACAATTAACAACAGCGCCGAGGCCCTGCTCACCATCATCAATGACATACTCGATTTCTCCAAGGTCGAGGCGGGCAAGATCGATCTCGATCCCCGGCAGTTCGAATTGCGCGATTGCCTGGAAAGTGCGATCGATCTAATAGCTCCGAGAACGGCCGAAAAAGGGCTCGATCTGAGCTATTTGATCGAGCCCGGTACGCCGGAGGCGGTAATTGCCGACAGTAGTCGGCTTCGCCAAGTGCTGATCAACCTCCTTAATAACGCGGTCAAATTCACTGAGCGGGGAGAGATCGTCCTTTCGGTGATGACGATCGCGCCCGCAGCCACAAGCCATGGTTCAAACGAGGACGGCGAGGGGAAGATTTGCACGCTCCAATTTTCGGTTCGCGACACCGGCATCGGTATCCCCGGCGACCGGATGGACCGGCTCTTCAAATCCTTCAGCCAGGTCGACGCTTCTACGACCAGGCGCTATGGCGGAACCGGACTTGGCTTGGCCATCAGCAGGCGTCTGGTAGAGTTGATGGGCGGCGAGATCTGGGTCGACAGCGCGGAAGGAAAAGGCACCACTTTCTTCTTCACGATTCGCGCGCCCGTGGCATCGCGCCAATTAGCAAACGCCCCGACGGCTACCGTCGGACTGGCAGGCAAGCGGTTGCTGGTCGTGGACGACAACGCAACCAACCGCCGCATCATGGCCCTGCAGGCGCAGTCATGGAATATGGTCGCGTCGGCGAGCGAACACCCGCGCGACGCACTGCGAAGGCTTGAAGCAGGGGAAGTCTTCGATGTCATCGTTCTCGACATGAACATGCCTGACATGGATGGCATCGAACTCGCTAGAAAAATCCGCGCGCTCGAAAGCATGGAAGGCGTTCCGCTGGTGCTACTTAGTTCCATGGTGCCAATGTCGGAGGACAGGAAAAAGGAAATTGAAAGTCTGCGGTTTGCGGCCGCGCTATCCAAGCCGATCAAGCCTTCTCCATTGCTCAATACGTTGCTGTCGATCTTCGTTGGAACGCCGGCTCGCTCCACCCGAGCCGATCAACCGAAGGCTCCCGCTTTTGACGGTTCGATGGCGAACACGTTTCCACTGCAGATTCTTTTGGTCGACGACAATGCCACCAACCGCAAGCTTGGCTCTAAGGTGCTCGAGCGCTTGGGATATAAGCCGGACCTGGCAATCGACGGCCAGTCGGCGATCGCTGCCTACAGCCAGGGCAGCCATGACGTTATCCTAATGGATATCGAAATGCCTGACATGGATGGGCTCGAAGCGACAAGATTGATCCGCCGTATCAATGCCGAACCCGTGCATCGACCATTCATCATTGCCCTGACCGCCAACGCGATGGCGGGTGATCGCGAGAGATACCTGAATGCTGGAATGGACGATTATCTGAGCAAACCGTTGCGTGTCGAAGATCTTATAGCCTCCCTGAACAAGGCCGTCGTGAATTTGGGTGAAGGTTCGCGGGGTGCAGCGGGTGAATTTGAAGATGCCAGCGCGCCCGGTCGTGCCTAGGTGGAACAGCGGCGTCGGAGTAATCGAGATTAGCGTCGCGGCAGCATCGCCGGGAATAGGGATCTCGCTAATTTAGCATTGGTGCGATAATCTGTCTTTTCAACGCGATGGAACTCTGAAAGAAGGGGAGCAGAGAGTTCGACTTCGCTCGTTTTTGCCAGCGCCGGCAGATGTTTTGTCGCTGGTTTTGGTTCGAAGAAGCATACATCGGGGAATGTTGTGGCGATCGACAGAGGGGCGCTGGACAAGCTGCGTGAGCTTGTCGGTGGCGAGGAAGCCGACCTTCTGGAGCTTGTGGAGTCCTTCTTGGAGGAAGGGCCATCCATCATGCAGGGCATGTGGTCGTCATGTCAGGCCTCCGACCACGCTGCCGTCCGACGGGCTGCCCACTCCCTGAAATCGAATGCGCGGGATATGGGTGCGACTGATCTCAGCCAGATCTGCGCCGGGGTGGAGGCGCGGTGCGCAAGCGGCGAACCCGCAAGTCTTGCCGAGATCGGCGATGCACAGCGTGCCTTCGACGTCGCCAGCAGCGAGCTTCGAGCAATCTTCAACCTGGGGAATTAGCGTGAGCAACCCTGGCCGAATTCTCATCGTCGACGACTCTCGGACCATAAGGATCAAGCTCAAAAAATCGGTGGAGGCTCTCGGCCATGAAGCCGAGGCTGTAGAGAACGGGCGAGCGGCTCTCGATCTGCTCGCAATTGAAAATTTCGATCTTGTTCTTCTCGATATCATGATGCCGGTGATGGACGGCTTCGAGGTGCTGACGAGCCTCAAGAGCTCGCCCCGGACCCGGGATGTGCCGGTGATTGTGATTTCCGGGCTCGACGATGAGATGAGCAGCGTCGTGAAGGCGATTGAATTGGGCGCCGAGGATTTCTTGCCCAAGGATTTCGAGCTGGCGCTTCTCAAGGCGCGGATTTCCACGTGCATCGAGAAAAAGCGACTGCGTGACGTAGAGAAGGAATATCTGCGTCAGGTAGCCAAGTTGACGAAAGCGGCCGCGACCCTGGAAAGTGGGAGGTTCAACCCTTCGAAGCTGGGCATCCGCGATGTGGCAGCCCGAACCGATGGTCTGGGCAAGCTCGCCAGTGTGTTCGCAACGATGGCCCAAAAGGTTTACGAGCGCGAACGCAAAATGCGGCAAAATATCCGCACATTCCGCGGAGCCTTGCTGCTGTTGGCCTGCGGAGGACTGTGGGGCCTTGTCGTCCCGCTGTCGAAAATGGCTTCGCTCGTTGAAGCTCACCCGATTGGACTAGCGATCCTTATTGACCTCATCGGAGCTGCGTTCTGCCTCGGGATTAGCCTCAAGCGCAGGACCATGCCGAGGCTGTCTGCTCTCACGCGCTCGGATTGGCGGTTCGTTATCATCCTCGCGTTCATCAGCTCGGTGGTCAATCAGGTGCTGGTCTATTGGCTGGCAAGCAAGCTTCCGGCCTTTATCGTCTCCATCGTCATCGTACTTGAAGGGTTCGCCGTATTCCTGTTCGCGGCCTTGATGCGGACCGAAGCGCCGAGCATGAAACGGTTCTTGGGGCTTGGACTGGGTCTCGTCGGCATCGTCATCATCCTTTTCTTTGGCGAGCCGGGGGAAATGAACACGAATTGGTTGTGGCTTGCCATCGCGCTTGTGATCCCGGTCACTTATGCCACTGAGGATATCTATCTTTCGGAGTTCAAACCCGCTGCCGTCGACAGCGTCGCCATGTTCGGCATGGTCCTGGTTGCTTCGCTTTTGATGCTGATTCCGCTCGCGGCCTTTTATGGGGATTTCATACCGGTTGGTTTGTTGACCGGAAGGCTTGGCATCATTGTCATTTTGATGGCAGTTGCCGGCAATCTGGCCATGCTGCTCTTCATTGCGCTGATCTCCAGCACAGGTGCTGTGTTCGCAAGCCAGAACGCCTACGCCGTAACCGCGGCCGGTATAGGGTGGAGCATGTTGCTGCTGGGCGAAGCGATACCGGCGCTCACCTGGGTTTCGTTAGCGCTGATCGTGGTAGGCCTGCTGATGGTCGAACCGAAGCAGGAAGCTGAAGAAGAACCGCCACCGCTTGACGATGCGACAGAGGAAATCGTGCCGAAGCTCGACCTTGTGCCACTGCCAACGGAGTGAACAGAGCCCGAGGCAGGTCTGCCTACCTGAAGCCAAGCAGAGCATGGCTCCGATGCTGATGGCGTGGTGCGCCGAATGGAACGTCGGTTTCCCGGCTCGCCAGTCCGAACGCTGCCGGACTGCTCTCGGCCCCATTCGGGTCATTCAAAAAAATGGATCGCGCGAATGGCTATGGGCGCCCACCTGGGAGCGCACCTTCTCGCTGCATGACTGCGGCAAAGAAGCCGTCGGTATCGTTGCGCGCGGGCGTCAGCGACAGATAGTCCGGATGAGATGAGTTCGTCAGTTGCGGCGCGGCCTCGTGAAGCGGCACCACACGAAAACCGGGATGTGCCGCCAGGAACGCTACCACCTGTTCCTCATTCTCCTCGGACAGCATGGAGCATGTCGCGTAGACCAGCCGTCCACCGGGCTTCACCAGACGCGCCGCGCTCGCCAGAATCCGGGCCTGCAGCGACACGAGATTGTCCAGACCCTGTTCCTCCTGCGCGCGCCAGCGTGCATCGGGGTTGCGTCGCCAGGTACCGGTGCCGCTGCATGGCGCGTCCACCAGCACGCGATCGAAACCACCTTTGTGGCGCTTGATTCACCGATCCGTTTCGCCGGCCAGGAGCCGTGTCTCGATATTGTGCAATCCTGCCTGCCGGAAGCGCTCGGCGCCGCGCTTCAAACGGCCTTCCAGGACTTCGCAGGCGACAACATGGCCCTTGTTGTTCATCTGCACGGCGATCGCCAGCGTCTTGCCGCCGGCTCCGGCGCAGAAATCGACCACGCGCTCGCCCGGCCGGGCATCGACCAGCATGGCGACAAGCTGCGAGCCCTCATCCTGGATCTCGACCTCACCGGTCCTGAGCATCAGCAGGCTCGCCAGCGAGGGGCGTTCATGCACACGAATGCCGTAAGGAGCGATGGCAGATGGCTGCGCCCGCAAGCCGAGATCCTTCAGCGCGTTGAGCATGGCCTCGCGCGTCGACTTGATCGGGTTGACGCGCAGATCAAGGAGCGGCGGCGCCAGAAGCGCGGACATCTCCTGGCCGAACGCTTCCCCGAAACGGCGCCGCAGGGGATCGGCCGCCCAGGACGGGCATTCAAGGCGCACCTCTTCCGGCATGCCGGGATGGTCGATCGTGCCTCCCCGCAATTTGACCAGCAGCGCGTGCTCGTGATCCGTCAGGATGGCAGGCGCGAATTTCGCCCCGTTGAACAGGCGCTTGATCTGATCGGCCGTCTCGCCTTCCTTCAGCGTGAGCCACGCGAGCAGGCGGTTGCGGGGCCTATCCTCGCGCCCATGCCTGGCCAGCCACCAACCAAGCCGTGCATGGTGTCGCAGAAGCGCATAAAGCAACTTCGAAATCTGGCCACGGTCCCTGTCGCCGATATAGCGCCGAGCCCGAAACCACGCCGAGACGACAGCATCCGCGGGACGCGCGACGCTATCGACTTCATCCATAAGTTCGATTGTGGCTTGCAGG
>NZ_RZSB01001429.1:0-454 GCF_004023285.1 Mesorhizobium sp. M2A.F.Ca.ET.067.02.1.1 | reverse complement strand
GATACTATGCGAGCGCGGTTGGCGTCTCGCCGCCGATTGCGGCTATGCTGACCAGGCGCATCTGGTGCGCGAATTCCGCGATCTCGCCGGCGAGACGCCAACCGCGCTCGCATAGTATCTTTCTCCACCGAGGTAACATTTCTTCAAGACGCCGCGGCGGCCTTCGCCGAGACTGGATACCATCAACCGACACCAGGGAGATTGCCATGTCGACCGCGAACGAAGCACCTCGTCTCTACCCCGCTCTGCGCTACAGGAATGCCGCCGGAATGATCGACTGGCTGTGCGACGCCTTCGGCTTCACCGTGCGCGCCCGCTATGGCGAGGGCGACGTCGTGCATCACGCCGAGCTCGTCTTCGGCGCCTCGATGATCATGCTCGGCACCGCGCGTGACGACGACTACGGCAAGATGGTCGGCGAGCCGGGCGCCGGCGGCGGCAAGTCGATCTATGT
>NZ_RZSB01001428.1:0-459 GCF_004023285.1 Mesorhizobium sp. M2A.F.Ca.ET.067.02.1.1 | reverse complement strand
GTCCGGCGATGATGAGGTCGGCACGATCGAGCAGATAGGCCTTGCCGAAGCCGCCATTGAGGCTGGCACGCTCGGGTTCGAGCCGGAAAATGGAGAAGTCGCCAAGCCCGGCGTAGAGCCTTGCCTTGGGATTGCGGTTGAGATAGCGCCGCTCGGCGCGCTGGTGCTCTTCCGCCCCATGCTCCAGCCGCCTCGCCCGGCAGACCAGCGTTATGCGCGGATGCGCCAGCGGATCGCCCTTGCCGGGTTCGCCGACCAGCAGCGAACAGCGCGGGTCGGCAAGCAGCGCGCCGGTATGCGCCGACAGCATCGAGACCAGGATCAGCGGCGCGCCGTCACTGTCGGTGGCAACGCCGACCCGGCTCGCCAGCGGCGCCCCGGTGCCGGGCTCGATCACCGCCAGCGCGCCGAAGCGAGCGCTACGGATCAGCGTCTTCGCCAGCCTCACCGCTTCGGCAT
>NZ_RZSB01001427.1:0-460 GCF_004023285.1 Mesorhizobium sp. M2A.F.Ca.ET.067.02.1.1 | reverse complement strand
GTCCTCCGCTGTGAGGCTTGGAGATTTCTCCTTTCGTGCGTTTGCCTATGGAGAGTGACAGGATCCGGGCATTGTAGGTGCTGAGCCGAAGTAATTTTCGACGGCTGCTTCAAAGCCAAAACGAAACGGTCCTGCTGGAAATAATTGTTCGTCCACAGCCAAAGCGCCAATCGATCGTTCCGGTGGAAGTTAAGGGTAGCCGATGCGCCATCCATGTGCATTTGGCTAGCGCTTCGCCCTGGAAAGACGGTATTGTGGTAAGACCTAACGCAACTTTCATTGCGTTCTTTGGCTGCTTCATTAATGAAGCCGAGCTTCCCAGAAGCCAAAAGTCAGGAGCACTCCGTGACAGAAGAAGCCGAGAACAACACTGACGCCCTCATCGAGCTTACCGCCGACGTCGTCTCTGCCTATGTTTCGAACAATCCGGTCCCCGTGGGCGACCTTCCGCGCCTGATCG
>NZ_RZSB01001426.1:0-463 GCF_004023285.1 Mesorhizobium sp. M2A.F.Ca.ET.067.02.1.1 | reverse complement strand
GATGAGGGGTGTTCCAGGGAAAGCCAGCGTCTCACTCCGCTGGAACACCCCTCATCCGTCTCGGCGCTATCGCGCCGATCCACCTTCTCCCACAACAACGGGAGAAGGAAAGGTGGCGCTTATCCCAACGCCTTGAGCTTCGCCTTGACCTCGAGAACATCCCGCCAGGCCAGTTTCTTGTGCGCCGGCGTCCGCAAGAGATAGGCCGGGTGCAGTGTCGGCATCGCCGGAATGGCTATGCCCGATGCGGTCGTGTGCACCCGCCAGTTGCCGCGCAGGCGCAGGATGCCTTCGGTCGTGTTGAGCAGCGTCTTGGCCGACGGTCCGCCGAGATTGACCAGCACTTTCGGATTGACCAGCTCGATCTGCCTTTCGATGAAGGGCCGGCAGATTTCGGTCTCATGCGGCGTCGGCGTACGATTGCCCGGCGGCCGCCACGGGATGACGTTGGCGATATAGGCCG
>NZ_RZSB01001425.1:0-465 GCF_004023285.1 Mesorhizobium sp. M2A.F.Ca.ET.067.02.1.1 | reverse complement strand
GGCGGCGGCGATCGAGCCGAGGACGAGCGAAGGCGAACTGGCCAAGAAACTCTATCTCGGCGATCGAAACGGCATCGCCGACCGGCTGCGGCTTTCGCTGGCTTCCGCGCGGGCACGGGCCGCCGAGGACAATCAGGCGCTGATCGATGCTGGCGGCTTCTCGCGCCTGCTTGCCTTCGCGTTGAAATGGGAGAAGCCGGTATTCCCGATCAAGGGCGCCGATCTCGCCGAGCTTGGCGCGGCGCCCGGCCCCAGGCTCGGCGCGATCCTGAAAAGTCTCGAGAAGGAATGGATCGCGTCCGGTTTCACCCTTGACCGCGGCGCGCTCATCGAGCGCGCCGTAAAAGCGCTTGAAGCTTAGAGCAATTCCAGGAAAAGTGTGTAACGGTTTTCCGTCCGGAATTGCGTAAAAACAAATAGTTAGAGCGGTTCGGCGATTCCATGAAACGCTGAACCGCTCTAGAT
>NZ_RZSB01001424.1:0-467 GCF_004023285.1 Mesorhizobium sp. M2A.F.Ca.ET.067.02.1.1 | reverse complement strand
TGCAGCCGGTCCCGCTTGCGACCGTGCGCATCGGCATTCCGCGCGGCGTCTTGTTCGGCGAGACGCAAGCCGAGGTCGCGGAAGCTTTCGAGGCCTGCATCGACAGGATCGGGCAGGCTGGCGCCGGCGCCGTCGATTTGCCCATCGACGATCTCATCGCCGAAATGCGCGCCGCGACCAGACGCGGCACGATCGCCTCAATGGAGGGCGCCGAAGTGCATGCCGACTGGCTGGCGAGCGGCGCCTCCGTGCCGGTCGATCCGCATGTCACCGGGCCGTTGTCGCGCGCGCTGTCGGTTCCCGCCTCGGCCTACATCCGCACGATCCGCCGTCGCGGCGAGCTTGCGACGGCGATGGCGGAACGGCTGGAGGCGGTCGACGTGCTGGCGTTGCCGACCGTTCCGATCGTCACGCCTTCCATTGCCGCCATGGCCGGCGACGAAGCGTTGCGCGACAGGACGGAAGGG
>NZ_RZSB01001423.1:0-468 GCF_004023285.1 Mesorhizobium sp. M2A.F.Ca.ET.067.02.1.1 | reverse complement strand
CCGGCGATCCGGTGCTGATCGAATTGGAGCGCGAGCTGCGCGCCTATCCGTCCGGCTTGAAAAGCAGCCGGCCGGCTCCGGTCGAGCCGAGCGGCATCGTGCATCCGCTCAGGCTCGCGCATGGCGATCAGGTGCTTTCCTTCATCAGCACGATCACCGTGTTCGGCACGCCGCTCGACGTCACCCTGTCAGAACTGGCGATCGAATCCTTTTTCCCGGCCGATGAGCAGACCCGAGCCGTGCTGGTGCGGCTGGCGAAAGAGCGCGCAGCAGCTTCGTAGCTTACCCCTGCGGCGGCGCGGCTGTCCTGGTGCGCGTGCGCTCCAGGCCGAGCTGCCGCTCGCGCCAGATGATGAAGATGCCGGCGGCGACCACGATGACGCCGCCGACCAGCGTGTTGGGCGAGGTCACGTCGCCGAAGACGAAATAGCCGACGACGACGCCGAGGATCATCGAGGTGTATTCGAA
>NZ_RZSB01001422.1:0-469 GCF_004023285.1 Mesorhizobium sp. M2A.F.Ca.ET.067.02.1.1 | reverse complement strand
GCCCGAGACCCGGAAGCCCGTTGCCGCGAGGCCCGACGCGACATGACCGCCGATCATGCCCAGGCCAAGCACCGCGACCGACAAGGCGCCGCGGTCGCGGATCTCGGAAACAGCCCGCTGCCACTTGCGCGCGCCCTGGCTTCGGCGAACGGAAAAATCGTCCTGCTGGCGGGCGAATGCCGCGTGCATGGCGTAGTCGAGAATTTGCTGTGCTTGCGCGGGATCGCGCAGGCGCACGACAGGCATATCGTCGGGCAGGCGCGGATCGGAGGTCAATTGATCCGTGCCGGCGCCCAGGCAGAGCACAGCGCGCGTCGAAGCAGGCAGCTTCGCCATGTCCGGCGGAAAAGCCCAGGTCACCAGCAGGTCGTAGTCGGTGTCCGGGGCGCAATCGGTCCAGCGGCGGAATTCCACGCCGGGACAGGCCGAGCGCAACGCGGTATCGAACGCCTCCGAATAAGCGAGAGGA
>NZ_RZSB01001421.1:0-469 GCF_004023285.1 Mesorhizobium sp. M2A.F.Ca.ET.067.02.1.1 | reverse complement strand
CTTCAGAGCGAGGCTGGTGTTCTATCCGTCGCGCAATCCGCTGCGGGCGCTGGTCGCCGAACGGCTGGGCGACGTGGCGCCCGGCGCGTGGCCGACATTCGTCCCGGATGCAGCCGGCGATCCGCTGGCCGCCTACGCCGCCTTCCAGGACGGCGCCCCATGGCTGTCGGACTGCCCCATCATCCTGCCCGCCGGCGCGATCGCGTTGGACGAAAAGGACGGCGCCTGGTGGCAGGCGGCAAACGATCCGCACGGCATCGCCTTGCCTGTCGCCGGGTCCGTCCACCAGACCTTGCTCGGCATCGATCTCGCGGCGACGGCGGCGCTCTGGAATGGCGCCAGGCTCGAGCTGCTGGCCTCGCAAAGCAGCATCGGGAGGCTCGATCTGTCATGAACGAACTCGACCAAGCAGGGCTGGCGCGGTTGCGCGACGGCTGGATTTCCGGCGGCGCCATGTTCGAATTCGCCC
>NZ_RZSB01001420.1:0-470 GCF_004023285.1 Mesorhizobium sp. M2A.F.Ca.ET.067.02.1.1 | reverse complement strand
AGGTGTATTCGAATGGCGCGACGACCGAGGCTTCGGCGTGGCGGTAGGCCGCCGTCATGAGGATCTGGCCGAGGCCGCCACAAAAGCCGGCAAAAACTAGGAGCGCCGCCTGCAGCGGCGTCAGCGCCTGCCAACCGAAAGGCAGCGTGAAGAGCGACAGCACCGAAGCCGTCGAGGAGAACCATAGAACGATGGTCGCCGTCTTCTCCGTCTGCACAAGGTTGCGCACCAGGAGCATGGCGACGGCCGAAATCGCGGCGGCGATCAGCGCGGCCATGACGCCAAGCACCTCCTGGTCGTCGAGGCCCTGATCGGAATTGAGCAACGTCAGTTCGGGCCAGGAGATGACCAGCACGCCGGCAAGACCGACGACGACCGCGCTCCAGCGATAGACGCGGATCGTCTCGCCGAGGAAGATCGAGGAAAACACGACGACCAGCAGCGGCTGGGCGTAGTTGAGCGTAATCGCC
>NZ_RZSB01000141.1:0-10105 GCF_004023285.1 Mesorhizobium sp. M2A.F.Ca.ET.067.02.1.1 | reverse complement strand
CTTCTGAGGATCGCCGTGCCCCCAGAGATTGCGGCCCACCACGGCGCCGCGCGCGCCGGCGCGGATGGCGTCCGCCGTCTGCCGAAGCGCGCCGAGCAGCGTGTCGGTCTTCGGGCCACCGGCGATCACGACCGGCACCGGGCAGGTCCGGACGGTCTCCCGGAACGACTCGAAATCGCCCGTGTAGCCGATCTTGATGACGTCGACGCCGGACTCGTAGCCGATGCGCGCCGCATAGGCGATCTCGTCGGGGGTGAAGATGATCTTTGCCCCGTCGGTGAAATCGCGCGGATAGATATGCGCCACCACCGGCATGCCGTAGCGGGCCGCCGCATTCACCGAATCGGTCAGCCAGCGTATGTATTTGCCCTCGGTCGCGCCTCGCACCGGAATGGCCACGGCCAACGCATCGGCGCCAGCGCGCACCGCATCTTCGGGCGTCGCGATCAATTCGCTGATGCGGTCGTCCGGCGTGAAGCAGCCGGCCTGGATCACCAGGGCAGCCTTGCCCGCATATTGCGGCCACAGATGGCGCGCGGTGCCGGGCTGGATGCTGACGTAATCGGGCTTGCCCGCCATGACGCGGGCCAGCGCGCCGGGCAGATCGGCAAGGCCGCCTTTGCGCACGTCGCCATAGCCGACGAAGTGGTCGACCGCGCCGCCAAATAGATTCCCCGATGGATGCGAAAAGAGGCGCGCGAGGCGCACTTTGGTCCCTAGGCTCATAATTCCCTAATCTCTTGATTTGCAAGGCCGGCGGCCTGTGATACTGGCCATCGTTTTCACATGCTGTATAAAAATTTTACGCGCGTCAAGATTTAAAATGCGCTATAGCGAGTCACGAAAATTGTCCGTCGCCGTCGTGATGGCTTGTCTCGGGTGTCGCCGATTGGGAGGTCGAAAGGGAAATGCAAGCAAATTCAGGAGCGAAGCTCGGCATCGGCGTCATCGGATGCGGTAACATCTCGATGACCTATCTGCGCAACGCGGCACTTTTCGCCGGCGTGGAACTGCGCGCTTGCGCCGATATCTCCGCCGAGATGGCTGTCTTGCGCGGGAAGGAATATGGCATCCGCGCGCTCGGCGTCGATGCGTTGCTCGCCGACCCGGAGGTCGATCTCGTCCTCAACCTCACCATTCCCGCGGCGCATTTCGACATCTCGTTTTCGGCGCTCTCGGCGGGAAAGCATGTCTTCACCGAAAAGCCGCTCGCCACCTCGGCCAGCGACGGCCGCAAGTTGGTGGCGGAGGCGGCGAAACGGGGATTGCTGCTGGGCTCGGCTCCCGACACGTTCCTCGGCGCCGCCGGACGCCGCGCGCGCCGCCTGATGGACGAGGGCGCGATCGGCCGCGCCGTGACCGGCACCGCCTTCATGATGGGGCGCGGCATGGAGCACTGGCATCCCAACCCGCAATTCTACTACCAGCCAGGCGGCGGCCCGGTCTTCGACATGGGGCCGTACTATCTGACGATGCTCGTCAACCTGCTCGGCCCCGTGACGCGTGTCATGGCGATGGCCACGCGCGGCCAGGAGGAGCGGCTGATCACCGCCGACGGCCCTTACAAGAACACCAGCTTCAGGGTCGGCACGCCGACCAACATCCTGTCGCTGCTCGAGTTCCGCTCCGGCGCCACCTTCACTTTCGGTGCCTCCTGGGATGTCTTCAAGCACTCCAACCACCCCATCGAGCTGCACGGCACCGAAGGGTCGCTCAGGCTGCCAGACCCCGACACCTTCGGCGGCACGGTCTCGCTTTCCGCGCGTGGTGCCGAGTGGACGGATTTCGCCGGCGAAAGCGAGCTCTACGGCGCGCGCAACTGGCCTTATGCGGCGCCGGATCGCGCCAATTACCGCATGCTCGGTGTCGCCGACCTGGCGCGTTCGTTGTCGAAGAAGAGAAAGCCGCGTGCGTCCGGCGAACTGGCACTGCATGTGCTGGAGATCATGGAGGCCATCCTCGCCTCGGGCGAGAGCCGCAACTCGGTCGCCATCGCCGGCACTGTCGACCAGCCGCCGCTGCTTGGCGAGGACGAGGCGGCGAGCCTGCTGGCCTAAGGCGGTCCCATGCCGACATCGCCCGTATCGCTCGACCCGCAGGCCCGGAAGGTCCTCGACCTTGGCCTACAGGCGCATGAGCCGCCCTTCGAGACCGGCACACCCGAGCAGGCGCGACGCGCCTACGAGGAAGGCTTTCCGAGCCTGCAAGGCGAGCGCGAGCCGGTCGCTTCGGTGCGCGAACAAACCATCGTCGGGCCCGGTGGCCCTCTCAACGTTCGGGTTTATCGCGGGCAGCGCGCTGCGGCGGCCGACGCGCCGGCGCTGCTCATCTGCACGGTGGCGGCTGGGTGATTGGCAATCTCGATTCGCATGACGAGATCTGCCGCTGGTACGCCAACATCGCCGCCTGTGTTGTCGTTTCGCCGGACTACCGGCTGGCGCCGGAGCACAAGTTTCCGGCTGCGGTCGAGGATTGCCGTGCCTTCTCTCCTTCATGCAGGATATGCCCGGCGGGCTTGGCATCGACGCCAGCCGCATCGCCGTCGCCGGCGACAGCGCCGGCGGCAACCTCGCCGCGGTGCTGGCGCTGCTTGCCCGCGATGACAAATGCCGTCCGACCGCGCAGCTCCTGTTCTATCCCAACACCGATGCCGCCCAAACGGCGGACAGCTATCGCCGCTTCGCCGAAGGTTTCGGCCTGACGGCCGCGACCATGGCCTGGTTCCGCGACCACTATGTCCGTGACGCGGTCGACATCAATGACTGGCGCGTCTCGCCGCTAAAGGCCAACAGCCTTGCCGGCGCGGCGCCGGCCTTCATCGCCATTGCCGGCCATGACATCCTCGCCGACGAGGGCGAGGCCTATGCAAGGCGGCTCGAGATGGACGGCGTCCCGATCGTGGTCAAACGCTGGCCAGGGCAGATCCATGGGTTCGTCTCAATGGGCCGCCATGGTCCGGCGTCGCGTCAGGCGGTCGAGGCTGCTGTTGCGGCCTGGCGCAATTTCGATCCGGCGTTTGAAGGGGTCTAGGCCGATTGGCGCATTACAAGCGTTGCGTCGAGGCTGACCTTTGGCGTCACGGCGGCCGCATCCTCGTCGAGCATCGCAAGCAGCGTCTCGACACTGCGGCCGGCCATGGCGGCGAAATCCTGCGCCATGGTGGTGAGCGCTGGGCAGGTGTAGCGGCTGAGTGGATGATCATCATGGGCTGCGATGCGCAGGTCGCAACCCGGCTTACGGCCCACCTTCAACCCTTTCGAGAAGGCCGCCGCCATGACGCCGAAGGCCAGGCGGTCGTTGGCGCACAGGATGGTCTTGCCCGGCAGGCCGCCATTGCCGAGCAGCTTCTCCGTCTGCTCGTAGCCGATGCGCTCGAACTCCCAAGTATAGTCGTCGGTGTCGCCGAAGACGATCGGCTCGAATCCCAGTCGCTGCATCGAGGCGACATAGCTGCTCAATCGTTCCGCCGAATTGTGATTGACGTGCGGGATGTCGAAATAGACCGGGGCATCGCCGGAACGGCAAAGGTAATCCACGATCGTCGCGACGCTTTTTGCGTTGTTATTGCCAACAAATGGCGTGTCGCCTTCCAGGAAAGTGTCGAAATAGACAATCGGAATGGTCTGCGTGAGCTTTTCCAGGGTTCTCTGATCGGATCGTTTGCCCAGCGGCGCGATCAGCGCGCCGGATACCTTCAGCGACAAGATGGTTCGGGTGGCTTCAATCTCGAGTTCGGTCGAGCCATGCGAGGAAATGACGACCGGCCAGTAGCCTTCGTCGCGCAGCCTGAGCTCGATGCGGCTGACCATCTCTGAATAGAACGGGTCGGTCACCGTCGGCACGACAATGCCGATGCTGCGCGTGCGCTTGCGGTTGAGATTGCGCGCGAAGAGGTTCGGCTGGTAGTCGGACGAGCGCAACGCATCCTCGATACGCTTACGCGTTGCCGGCTTGACGCTGGTCGGATCGTCGAAGAATTTCGACAGTGTCGGTCTGGAGACGCCGCAGGAGCGGGCGAAATCCTCCATGGTCTTGTGCGTCATCGACATTCAAAGCCCTCGCGCCACGGATTTCCCGCTTGGTCCATGCGCCGTCCCGGCGCCTCCATACGGTGCGCCGACCCCGGACTGCAAGTTCAAAACTTTACAGGAAGCGCCTCAACTTTCAATTCGCTCATGGAAATTATTGCGTGCGTAAATTTATTAATTGACGTGAAGAAGAGCGGACCCTATTCAGCCTTCAAGGTTACGCCACACGCGGCACATGCCGGGAGGACGTGATGAAGAAGCTGGTTTCCGCCGGCGAGATCCTCGTCGAGATCATGGCGGATCGGATCGGCCAGAGCTTTCTCGAACCCGGGCCACTGGTTGGGCCGTTCCCGTCCGGCGCGCCCGCGATCTTCATTGGCCAGGCGGCAGCGCTTGGCCAGCCAGCGGGACTCATCGGGGCCGTCGGCGAGGACGATTTCGGTCAGTTGAACATTGACCGGCTGCGAGCGCTCGGCGCCGACGTATCGGCGATCACGTCCCACAAGGGCTATGCCACCGGCACCGCCTTCGTCACCTATAGAGCCGACGCTTCCAGGCATTTCGTCTTCAACATCCGCAACAGCGCGGCGGGCCTGTTGGACATCGATGATGCCGCAAGACACTTGCTTGCCGATACCGACCACTTTCATGTCATGGGCTCGTCGCTGTTCTCGGACAAGGCGACCGACGTTGTGCTCGCCGCGACCGCGGCCGTGAAGGCCAGGGGCGGCACCGTGTCCTTCGACCCCAACGTCCGGCGCGAGATCATGCAGGACTCAGGCATGCGCGAGGCGCTCGACAGCGTGTTGGCGCAGACCGACGTCTTTCTGCCAAGCGGCAACGAGTTGCTCCTGTTCTCTTCAGCGGGCGACGAGCAGGGCGCGATCGCCGAGCTGCTTGGTCGGGGCATAGCCTGCATCGTGCTGAAGAGAGGCGCTGACGGCGCCGTCTATCACGATCGCCAGCGCTCGGTCGCAATGCCCGGATTCGCCGTCGAGGAAGTGGACCCGACTGGCGCCGGCGACTGCTTCGGAGCCGCCTTCGTATCCTTCTGGCTGCGCGGCGCCGCGCCTGCCGAGGCGCTGCGCATCGCCAATGCCTGCGGCGCGCTGGCCGTAACACGGAAGGGACCCATGGAAGGCATTCACCGGCTCGCCGATGTCGAGGCTTTCATAGTCGGGGCCGGTACACGCGCATGAGCTGCGCGACCAAGAGATTCGCGGCCATCGGCGCGCGGCGGGCGGCGGGCGGCAAGGGAGGCATCACCTCGATCTGCTCGGCGCATCCGCTGGTGATCGACGCGGCGCTCCGCCACGGCGCGCTGCATGGCGCGGATGTCCTCATCGAGGCGACCTGTAACCAGGTCAATCACGAAGGCGGCTACACCGGCATGGCGCCGGCCGCCTTTCGCGGCCTCGTCGAAACGTATGCCGGCAGGGCCGGTCTTCCCCTCGATCGTCTGATCCTCGGCGGCGACCATCTTGGACCCAATCCCTGGAAGCACGACTCCGCTGCCGGCGCGATGCGGAAAGCGGCCGCGATGATCGACGCCTATGCGGCCGCCGGGTTCACCAAGCTGCATCTCGACACCAGCATGGCCTGCGCCGACGATCCGGTGCCGCTCCCCGACGAGACGATCGCCGCCCGCGCGGCTGAGCTTGCCAAGGTCGCCGAGGCGGCGGTCGCGCGCGCCGGCGGTGAGAAACCCGTCTACATCATCGGCACCGAGGTGCCGGTGCCCGGCGGCGCGCTCGAACCACTCGAGCACATGCATGTGACCGAGCCTACCGACGCGCTCCGCACGGTCGAGGTCCACCGCAAGGCTTTCTCTCGCCTCGGCCTCGATGGCGCCTTTGACCGCGTCGTCGGCGTCGTCGTCCAGCCCGGCGTCGAATTCGGCAACGCCGATATCGTCACCTATGCGACGGAGAAAGCGACCGAGCTGGTCGCCGTGCTGGAACGCATGCAATTCGTCTTCGAAGCGCACTCGACCGACTACCAGCCGGCGGAAGCGCTGGGCATGCTGGTGCGTGACGGTTTCGCCATCCTCAAAGTCGGCCCATGGCTGACATTCGCGCTGCGCGAGGCGCTCTACGGCCTCAGCCACATTGCCGACGAACTGGCGCCCGATCCGTTGCGTGAAACCCTGCCGGCGGCCATGGAGCGCGTGATGCTCGCCTCGCCCGGCAACTGGCAGAAATACTATTGTGGCACGCCCGACGAGCAGCGTCTGCGGCGGCATTTCTCCTTCAGCGACCGCATCCGTTACTACTGGCTGGCGCCGGAAGCGCAGCGCGCAACCGCAGCGGTGCTGGCCGCGCTTGGCGACAGGGAGATTCCCCGCCCGCTGATCAGCCAATATATTGGCCACCTCGATGTCGAGGTCGGCGCGGGCCGCATCAGACCGACCGCGCATGGGCTTCTGCTCGGCAGCGTGACGCGCGTGCTCGATATCTATCGCAACGCCACGAACCAGTAAGCCGTCTTCGCTGCCGGACCTCGGATTTGATTTAAAGCGCGTCGCGATCTTTCAGATTCGCTCCATGCGCTTTAGGTTTTTGATTTTACGCATGTCTTTATCCCGAAACCGGTTCCCACTTTCGGGAGACATGCTTTAGCCCGCGTGGATCTCTCATGGAGGCGGCCTGAGCAAGCTGCACCTCTGACAGTGGACAGTAAATTCGTTATTGCTCCTTCTTGAACAGGTCCTGGAAGATCAGCGGGCTCCAAGTGCGGCCGCGCGCGTGCACCAGCGCGCCACCCTCGTTGAGCTTTCCCAGCTTGACGGGCGCGAACCCGAGTTGTCTGGCCAAGGCCGCGACGTGAGCGGCCGCGTCCTCGTCGTCGCTCGACAGAAAGACGACCCGGTGGCCGCCCTCGACGACCGGATCGGTAGCCAGGGTGGCCGCAACCAGGTGATTGAAGCCTTTCGCGAGCTTGGCGCCGGTGAACGCCTTCGCGACGAAAGCGGAGGACGGGAGACCGTCCAGCTCTTCAGGGACCGGAAACGCGTTCGTGGCATCGATGACTGTCTTGCCTTCCCAGCTCGGCAGAGCCTTCGCAACGTCGCAATGATTCCCGAACGGAACCGCCAGGATGATGGTGTCGGCCTCGAGCGCTTCCCGCAGCGACTTGGCGACGACCGTCGGTCCAATCGCCCGGGGTTCCGTTCAGGGTCACGGATGCCGAGGCGCAGATCGTCGCGGTGCGGCAGGGGCTCGGGATGACGACTCTGCCGTGCTTCGTGGGAGATGCCGACCCCCTGCTGGCGAGGGTGCCGGGTACCGACCTGCACATGTACGGAACGCTCTGGCTTCTCACACAGGGAGAGGCACGCAAGACGAAGCGCGTGCGGCTCTTCACGGAATTCGTATCCCGCAGGCTTGCCGCCTACGCTCCGGTTCTCGCGGGATTGTCCGTATCGGGCGACTGATGCCTACCAAGCCGTCGGCGACGGTTGCAATGGACAGGTGCCGCAATCGAACATGCGTGGGACAGGACGCCGACCCCCTCGGTGTTGAGCAACGTCATGGCGGACTATGCGGGTTCCTTAAACAGACCAACGACGCTTTGGCCTTGAAGCGCCTCGATGACTATTTGAAATCATTGATTTACTTGGAAAATTCTGGCTGAGAGAGCGTCTTTCTAACTATCAGTTAAAGCGATGAAACTATTGGCATTTTCTTATCGCTTGTTACCCAGTTTGTTACACAGCCGCGGATGACCGCTATGCCTCCCGTCCGCCTATGCGTTCGCTACCCCAAGTCGTGCAGAAAAGATGACATGGCGGCGGTCGTTTTTCCTCCTCGACGACGCCGTGCGCGACAGCACAGGGGCCCTGCGAGATTCTGTCGATGGCTTCGGAGAGGTCAGCAGCTTCGATCGCGATCCGGCGATCGGCAGATCTGATGACATGACGCACCATCGCGAGTTTCAACTCCCGATGCATCCGGATTGCGCAGCTGTACCGGCGTTCTCGCCCTCTCTATCAGGTCGCCTTCGGAGCGCAACTTCGTGTCCTGCTCGTGAGCGGCATTCTCTGACGGGTTGAGGCGTGCGGTCATATCTGGAACAAACCTTGGCATCTTGAGGCCTCCTTCAGAGGTTCGACATGAAGCGTGGGCGACGGCTGCCAAGCAGGCTTTCTGCGACTGCGATAGCGCAAAAGGTTTTAACCGACGTGGACCCAGGCAGGGGCGTGATCGCTTGGCTTTTCCCACCCACGAGTCTCGACATCGACACCTGCGGCCATAAGGCTTTCCGCAAGTGACGGGCTCACGAGCAGATGGTCCATCCGCAGGCCTGAGCTTCGGTCGTAGCCGCCGCGATAGGAAAAATTCCAATAGGTGTATATGCCCTTGTCCGGATGGATATGGCGCATCGCATCCACCCAGCCCAAGCTCAGCATGTGCGCATAAGCTTTCCTGCTTTCGGGGAAGAAGACAGCATCGCCCAGCCAACGCCTGGGTACTGCAGCATCTATCTCAGTGGGCACGACGTTGTAATCACCACAAAGCACGGCGCGCTCGCCCAACAGCGATCGGCTGTAGTCGACGAGACGGTCGAACCAGCGAAGCTTGTAATCGAATTTGGGGCCTGGCGCGGGATTGCCATTGGGCAGATATATGCAGCCGACGATGAGACCGTCGATCTCTGCCTCCAGATAGCGGCTGTGCGTGTCATCGGGATCGCCAGGCAAGCCACGGCGGCGTTCGACCGGATCCTTCCCGCGCACCAATATCGCCACCCCGTTGTAGGATTTCTGGCCGTGCCAGATCGCGTCGAAGCCGGCGTCCCGTATTGCCTCGATGGGAAAATTCTCGTCGGACGTTTTCAGCTCCTGGAGGCAAACAACGTCATAATCGGTCTCGCCAAGCCACTTCAGGAGCACGGGGAGTCGGCCGTTCACACCATTGACGTTGAAGGTCGCGATCCGGGTCATCCCCTCGGCTCCGACGTGGGCAATCCAAATGCCGGACGCCTCGCTCGCGCGGCAAGAAAAAGCCCCGCCGAGAGTTCGACGGGGCCGCATTTCTTAGAGCGGTGTGGTTCGCCGAACACGATCTCGTTCAGCCTCAATGTCATCATAAGGCTCCGCGGCAGCATCAAATCCTGTCCATCCCCCGGCCTCGTAAGCGCTACGCCGCTCGTCAAGATTGACGGCACGCTCTCCACGCAGGATCCGTTCAGCTTCGCCGGTTAGCCGATCATCCACTCTGGCAGTCACCAGACTGCCGCCGCGGCGCACGCCCTCGGCATAGACATGTGCATCACGTTCCGAAACACCGGATTCCGTGAGCGCCCCGACGATGCCGCCGGCGGCTCCGCCCACCACAGCGCCGCCGACCGCGCCTACAGCCGTAGCGGCGAGCCAACCTGCCGCCACGACGGGTCCCACTCCCGGGATGGCCATGATCCCGAGCCCGGTAAGGAGCCCGCCCGCGCCGCCGACGAGCGCCCCAAGGCCGGCGCCGGCGGCGGCATCTTCACCGGCGTCTGAAGTCTCGTCCTGCCGATACCGATTGTCGGAATTGTTGGCCACAATGCTGATGTCGTCTCGCGGCACGCCGATCGCTTCGAGTTCGCTTACGGCGTCAGCGGCGTCCTGATAGTCATCGAAAAGTCCGGTGACAGTCGTCATGTTTCACTCCATTTCTGAATGGTTATTGAGCGCCGGCAACAACGTTGCCTTTGAAATCGAGCGCGACGGCAACCTGCTTTCCGTCTTTCTCGGCGGTGCCGCGCCAGATGCCCTGGTCATCCTTCGTCAGGGCGCTGACCTTCGAGAAGCCGGCGTCCTGGATCCGCGACTTCGCCTGCGCTTTGGTAAAGCTGTTTGCTCCAGGCACCGGGGCGGATGCGTTCTGGTCTGTGTCTGTCGCCGCAGGTGCGGTGCTGGTCGTTGCCGTACTGTCGGTTTTGCCTGAGGCGATCTTTTCGATCATCTCCTGGTGCATCTTGAGTGTCGGCAGCGTCTGCTGGGCAAATGCCTTCAGTCCCGCGTTGTCGCCGTCGGCCGCATAGTCCTGGAATAGCTTGACCGCGTCGGCATGCGCGTCCTGCTGCATCTTCACGTA
>NZ_RZSB01001419.1:0-471 GCF_004023285.1 Mesorhizobium sp. M2A.F.Ca.ET.067.02.1.1 | reverse complement strand
ACCGCGAGCTGGACGACGCATCCTTCGCGGCGATCACGGCCCCCGGCGCGCGTCCGGCAACGCTCGGCCACCCGCAATATGGCCTCGCCAAGCTGATCGGCGGCATCGGCATCCAGCGCCGCGATGTCGAGGATGTCATCGCCGCGCCACCGCCGCTGGCGCTGCGGGCGGCCCTTGTCGGCGAGGCGCTGCGGCCCGCCGAAACCACCGAATACTGGACCGAAACGCGGCCGCGCTTCACGTCAGGCGATGTCGAACAGGCGCTTGCCGGCGTGACGCTGGTGGAAGCGGCGAACGAACGCGACGAGGCGGCGGCAATCGCCTTTGCACTCAAACTTGCCGTCGAGGCACCGGGCAAGCGCGCGGCGCTCGTCACCGGCGACCGCGCGCTGGCGCGGCGGGTCTCGGCCGAGCTTCTGCGCTTCGGCGTCGTCGCCGACGATTCCGGCGGCGCGCCGCTCATCAACATAC
>NZ_RZSB01001418.1:0-472 GCF_004023285.1 Mesorhizobium sp. M2A.F.Ca.ET.067.02.1.1 | reverse complement strand
CTGCCGCTCTACCGCTATCTCGGCGGCGCCAAGGCGCATATCCTGCCGGTGCCGATGATGAACATCATCAATGGCGGCGCCCATGCCGACAACCCGATCGACTTCCAGGAGTTCATGATCCTGCCGGTCGGCGCGCCGACGCTGCGCGACGGCGTGCGCTGGGGCTCGGAGATCTTCCACACGCTGCGCAAGAAGCTGAAGGATGCCGGCCACAACACCAATGTCGGCGACGAGGGCGGCTTCGCCCCGAACCTGAAGAGCGCGCCGTCGGCGCTCGATTTCATCATGGAATCGATCGAGAAGGCTGGCTTCAAGCCCGGCGAGGATGTCGCGCTTGGCCTCGACTGCGCGGCGACCGAGTTCTTCAAGGACGGCAACTACGTCTATGAGGGCGAGAAGAAGACCCGCGATCCGAAGGCGCAGGCCAAGTACCTGGCCAAGCTCGCTTCCGACTATCCGATCATCACCATCG
>NZ_RZSB01001417.1:0-472 GCF_004023285.1 Mesorhizobium sp. M2A.F.Ca.ET.067.02.1.1 | reverse complement strand
GTTATTGCTAATAGAACCGTGCCGCTATCCACTTTGCGCAAAGGAGGCATTTTTTGGCGTCCTGACCTGCGTCGCCGTCCCGGGAGATGCTTTGCTGTGGCTCGTCACGCGGGCGGCTCAGACGCGCCCCCGAGCGCACGTCACCTTTCGCTTGCCTGGGCGCCTTGGCCCACCGTAAGCGCCTTGTCCACTCTAGTTGCGAGGAATAGCAGAACATCGAGAACAGCACGGCAATCAGAAGGACAATCTTCCCCAGCCTGATGTCCACCTCGTCGAACTTGACGAAAACACTACCGAGAACATGGCGCTGGCATAGATGAAGTTGAGCCGCGCCAGAAATTGGAGAATGTGAGATGCTACGGTAGAGCGAGGCAAGACTACGCTTTGCCGTATTGACATAGCCGACCAGTAACCGACTTGCCCGGCGATGGAGCAAAGGGCGGCAATCAAATAGAGTGGCGGTGCAAACAGC
>NZ_RZSB01001416.1:0-473 GCF_004023285.1 Mesorhizobium sp. M2A.F.Ca.ET.067.02.1.1 | reverse complement strand
CGCTGGCCCTGCTCAACGCCGTTCCGGTTGCCACCGCGACGGGCGTCGACATTTCACCAGACGCATTGGCGACTGCGGCCGGAAATGCCCGGGATCTGGGGCTCGGCGGGCGCTTCAAAGCCTTGCATTCCAACTGGTTCGAAAAAGTTTCGGGCTCCTACCATGTAATTGCCTCGAACCCTCCCTATATACCCAGTCGAGAGATTGGAAATCTGCAGGACGAGGTCCGCGATTTCGACCCGCACCGGGCCTTGGATGGTGGTGCGGATGGTTTGGACCCCTACCGGGTCATCGCCGCCGAAGCGGCAGGATTTCTGGAAACGCAAGGCAGGGTAGCGGTCGAGATCGGCCACACGCAGAAAAACGAGGTCAGCGGAATATTCGCGGCAGCGGGCTATGTGTTAACCGGAACACATCGCGACCTCGGCGGCAATGACAGAGTTCTGGTGTTTGAGCGGCGAAAGCCCTGATAC
>NZ_RZSB01001415.1:0-473 GCF_004023285.1 Mesorhizobium sp. M2A.F.Ca.ET.067.02.1.1 | reverse complement strand
CGCAGATATCCTGACCAGGCTGCGTGCCGCTCTCGATCCCGACCAGGCGCTGGCGCTGTTCAGGAGCGCGATCGGCCGCGAAAGCATCACCGGCAACGAAGCGAATTTCGTCGGCTTCCTTGAGGCGAAAATGCGCGAGCTGGGGCTGAACGGCCTGAGCCGGGCGGATTTCCTACCCGGCAGGCCGAACATCTGGGGCGAACGCAAGGGTGCCGGCGATGGCAAGCGCCTGCTCTTCATCGGCCACACCGACACCGTTCATGTCGACGGCTGGCGCGAGCATTGGGCCGGCACCGAGCGCGAGGACCCGTTCGGCGCGCCCATCATTGACGGGGCGGTCTGGGGCCGCGGCTCCGGCGATCTGAAGGCCGGCATCACCGCTTCGCTGGCGGCGCTCTCGTTGCTCGACAAGGCCGGCATCCGCCTCAAGGGCGATGTGGCCTTCGCTTTCGTCGGCGACGAGGAGAGCGGCC
>NZ_RZSB01001414.1:0-474 GCF_004023285.1 Mesorhizobium sp. M2A.F.Ca.ET.067.02.1.1 | reverse complement strand
CGCCGATGCCGATCACCGGCAGCGCGTTGCCGCAGAAGCAGCAGATGAAGAAGACCGAGACCACCTCGGCGCGGCGGTCGGCCGGGGCGATCTGATTCACCACCTGCAGGCCACCGCGATAGCCGAGCGCCGCCCCCGCCCCGCAGACCGCGGTCGCCGCGATCATGAGCGCCATCGAGGCGTAGATTTGCGCCGCGACGACCAGCGCCACAGCCGGGATCATCAGGACGAGCGCCGCAAGCATGGTGGAGCGGCTAGCAAGCCGGGCGGTGGCCACGATGGTGATGGCCGCCACGATCGACAGCTCGAAAAAAAGCCCGCCGGCTTCGGCATGATTGGTCACGTGCAGCTGCTGCGCGAGAATGCTCGGCGCCAGCGCGGCATAAAAGCCGTCAAGCGCCATGGCGCCGAAGCCGGTCACCGCCGGCGCCACGAATTGCGCGCGGATATTGTCGGGCACCGAAAGCCGTGGCC
>NZ_RZSB01001413.1:0-474 GCF_004023285.1 Mesorhizobium sp. M2A.F.Ca.ET.067.02.1.1 | reverse complement strand
CTTCTTCACCGACAGCAAGTCAGCGGCTCCTTTTGCCGGTCGACAGATCGGTGGACCAGGTCGAGCTTCTTCCATGTCCACTTCTACGTTTGCCACGGTGTTCGGGAATTCCTGGGAGATTGGGGGCTGACATCTATCGCGTGCTGCCACGAAGGTTGGTATTGACGTATTTCGCGAGGTCTAGCGCGGAGATGCTACCAACCAATTGGTCCAGACTCATTTCGGCCGAGATTGAGGCGGAATGCTCCAGGAGTGCAAGGAGATCATCCCTGTGCTTCGAATGGTGGTTCTCCAGGTGCATCTCGACCTTTCGCGCGATGACGTCCGCGAAACTCGCCCTTGTCCCAAAAAGCGGATCGTTGATTAACGCCGTCGGTCGTTCCTGTTCGAGAACCCAATTTATCGCCAGGGTCCCGTTCGATCTCAAGAATACGATCTCCAGCTCCGCGTCGGCAGGTCGCGATGTGGCAATGG
>NZ_RZSB01001412.1:0-474 GCF_004023285.1 Mesorhizobium sp. M2A.F.Ca.ET.067.02.1.1 | reverse complement strand
ACCTACAAGACCCGCTATTGCATGGACGATGGTTTCGAGAATGCGGTGCGCAAGGCGGCCAAGGACAATCCCGACGGCTACCCGCAATTTTTCGAAAGCAGGATCGCCTATATCCTGACCACGGGCGGCAACTGGGCCTCGGGCAATATCGGCGACTTCAAGCTGACCATCGACAAGGGCAGCCCGAAGAACTTGGTCTCCTTCTGCGGCGACAATGTCCGCAAGGTCGGACCGACGACATTCGAGATGACGGCGAAGGATTTCTATCCCGAGCACGACATCGACATCTTGCTGCTCGAGCAGGCGGATGACACGAGCGGCGGTGACAACGGGAACGGTGGCTGATGGATATCGCAATCTACGTCGCCATCGCCGAGAACGGCGTGATCGGGCGCGATGGTGGCCTGCCATGGCGGCTTTCCACCGATCTCAAGCGCTTCAAGGCCGACACGATGGGCAAGCCGATCATCATGG
>NZ_RZSB01001411.1:0-476 GCF_004023285.1 Mesorhizobium sp. M2A.F.Ca.ET.067.02.1.1 | reverse complement strand
GGGGGTCACGAAGGTTACCGGAGAGATCACCGACCGTGCCGGCGAAAACGCGGAGGTCAAGGTCGTGCCGATCTTCTCGCTGGATGGCGGGATGGAATCGTCGACGGCATTGTTCGCGATCAAGAACGATGGAAAAGAAATCGGCTATGTCGACAGCTCCGGCAAATACTACGGCAGCTTCGACGAATTCCAGCATGAGAACCGCATCTTCAGCCAGAACGGCAAGCTGATCCTGGCCAAGGGCGGCGACATGAAGCTCGGCGCCGATGGGTTCTCGCTCGACGAGGTGGAGATCGCCGACGCACGCAAGGTTGATTTCTGGGACAAGGCCACCGACATCGGTCTTGGCATCGTCGCCGGCGCCGCCACCATCGTCTCGTTCGTTCCGGGCGGTCAATGGGCCATTCCCATTGCGATCACCTCCGGCGCGGCTCTTGGCGGCAAGACGCTCTACAGGGAAGGCGAGCACCTGCTTC
>NZ_RZSB01001410.1:0-476 GCF_004023285.1 Mesorhizobium sp. M2A.F.Ca.ET.067.02.1.1 | reverse complement strand
TCTTCAGGTAATGCGCCCAGCCTTGCGCCAGGTCGAAACCCATCGCCAGCGGCACCAGCATGACGCGCTTGCCGTTGAGCGCCTTGGCATAGGCGGCGGGACCTGGATCGTCGGCGGCGAAACTCGGCGCCGCGAAGGCGGTAACGGCGAGCGCCGTGGCGGCGGCCATCAATGTTCTCAGTAGTCTCATGTCACACCTCTGGTTCGGTTTTCATTGCCGGGCGATCGTCACGATCGCTCCGGGTACCCCAGAGCAGGATGGGCTGGCCCATCTGCTCTAAATATCGCCCTGTTGCGCGGTCTGCTCGTCGCGCGGGTTGATGATGCCGTCGACGATGATGGCTCCGAGCAGGATCGCCGCCTTGATCAGGTTCTGGTAGAGCAGCGGAATGTCGATGATGGTCATGGCGTTGAGCAGGATGCCGATCAGCGCCGCCCCCACCAGCACGTTGCGCACCCCGCCCCTGCCGCCGGAT
>NZ_RZSB01000140.1:0-10147 GCF_004023285.1 Mesorhizobium sp. M2A.F.Ca.ET.067.02.1.1 | reverse complement strand
TGGTGGGACGAGGGGCGTGGCGGGCGCAATCACCGGCTGTTCCGGTCTATGCGCCGGTTGCGGCTTGGCGCGTTGCGTGCCGCCTTCGCGGCACCCGAGACCCCTCTTGCTGATTGGCGCGGCACCCGCAGTTTTCCGGCCTGGATATAACGTTCTCAGTGCTGGGTCACCCGCGCCACCACAGCAGCTGCTCGTAAGCCCTTTTCGGACGCGACTTCGCAGATGGCGGTTGGCCCTGGCGCGTAATCATTGAGCAGACTGTCGGCAGCAAGCATCAATGCGAGCGCTCCCCCCGCGGTTCCTATGTCGCCAATAGTCATGGCTGGATAGGCAACAGGCAGAACCTCACGCCGCGTGCGGTAGAAACGAGGTCGGGCGATCAACTGCTCCCAGCCGCTGTAGCGCTCGCCGTTGCTGTTGCTGACGACGAAGTTGATATGTCCTTCGGACAGGCCTGAATCGTTCACGGCGTCACGCAGGGCACTGAGCAAGGCGCGCCCCTGGCTATAACGGTCGGAGAGAACGTTATCCTTCTCTTGAGCCAGCCCAACGCTTTGGATGACTGCGTGGAAGCGCGCCGACTCTTCCGGCGCACGGGTCAATCGGACAAATGCCGCCGCTTCGCCTGGCACCAAGCCCTGTGCGTTGTCCGCTCCCTTGAGGCGGCCGGCCCGTCCCAGGCGACCAAGGTCCGTATCGTTGACGAGGCTGTCGACGCCGCCGAGTATCACCTGTTGGACGCCGTTTTGTTCCATCAGTTCAGCGGCACGCTCCAACAGTCCGACGCTTGCCGCAGCGCCGCCGTCGATAGCCCGAGAGGCAGCGTGAAATTTCTCGCCGGTTGCCGACGCTACTGCCGCGAGAAAACTCTGCGGAGCAATGTCGCCATAGGCAGGATGGTTGCGAAAACCCTCCGGTGGCGCAACGAGGACCGCCGTCGCCCCGGCTGGGCGCGTTCCGCTTCGCAAAGCTTCGCGAATGGCCCGGGCTGCCATGTTGACCAGCCACTGGCCATCGGTTTGGCGCAACTGGTAGTGGGTTGGGATGCGCGCGACGATCTGAACGGCGCCGAAGGGTTCGCTCAGTATCTTTTCCTCAAAGGCGGACAGGCTGGCTCGGATTGCCGCCATCGTCTGGCGCGCGTCGAGGCCAGCGGCTGTGACAGCCCCGGCTCCGCTGACATAAAGCGGCTGTTTCATGGCTGCCACACAGGCTGATTGAGCAGCGTCCCGTCACCGCCTCTTTGACTGAAGTAGGCCTTGCGTTTGCGCCGTGCGGCCAAAAGCGCCGGCGAAACATGTCCAAAAACAATCTCGCGCAGCGGTGGTGCCTGGCGTCTGGTCAAAACTGCGAGGCGCGCCTTAAGAGTTATCCGCCAGATATCAGGCTCGATAATCACCGTATCTGCGCGGAAGGGATGATCCTCGACGCGATCACTATAGATCAGCCGCAGGGGCGCGACGACGGCCGGAAGTCTAAAATCCCAGCGCCCGGTTGAAGTGAGGCCTATCAAGGACACGTCCTCGCGCCCACTGAACCGCTGCAATTGTTGGTCTGCCGGTGCGCAGAGATTGTACCGAGCATCAAAATCCTTCGGCGGCAATGGCCATTGTGTGTCGATCCAGGCTTGATCGTAGGTGCCTGCATAGCCGATGCGCGGCTGCCAGCCCCGACCGAGCGCGCCAAACCCCGCAGGCCTTGGCCGGTCGGAGGGGCTGAGAAACGGCTCGCCCGGGTAGGTGATGTTGGGTGCCTGCGTCTTCACGGCATGGTCAGCGGATGGAAAGTGATGAAAGCCCACCCCGACCGGGTTGTGCCGATCGACGACACTTCCGTCGGGTGCGCTGCCGCCATAGGCGCGCTCATAGACGATCGGCATCGTCCTGAACGGATGCGGAGCGCTGTAGTTGCCGGAATCGTATACCCGATCGCCAACGACGTTGAGAACTTTGCGGGTATCGCCAATCCGCAGACCAACCTGCATTTCCTTTACCGGCTTGCCGTTGGGGGCGTATGCCGTACCGTTGACGATTACTTCGGCGGACGGTTTGACTGGGGCGATATCCGCCTCATAACGGGTGGAGGACAAAACCGGGTTGCCGAACGGCACATCGCCAAAATTTACCGGCAGCTGTATCTCCGCGGGTTTCAACTCGGCGTCTTGAGAGGGGGCTTCGAAGCTGGCCGAGAACATGGCCACCAAGACCTCCTGGCCATCCGCGTCGGGTTGCACGTGGGTGGCGGCGGCGAAAGGGGTTCGGTTAACAAGCTCGACAGCGAACGCCATTGCTCAGCACCAGTTGCCATTCTCGTCCAGTCCAACGGGCCAGTAAGGTATGCAGGCAATCAAACGCACAAGCTCGGTCTCTTCTGCATCGATCAGCCATTGGAGCAGAAGATATTCAGGCCGAATTTTTTCCGAGTCGGCCATCATCGCATTGCGGTTGGCGCATTCCAGCCAGATGACGCGGACGATCCAGACGACACGCGGGTCGGAAGCGGGGCCCGCCATTCGATTGTTGAAGGCCGCTTCCAGGGCGTCTTTGTCTGATAGCCCCTTGTTCCGTTCGGCCTCGACCGTGCCGTCCCACCAGGGAGCCGCCTCGTTGTAAGCTTGCTGGATCAGCTGAACATAGGCGTCGAACAGCTGCTGGTAGTCGGCCGCTGCCTTTTTGCGCGGCTTGTCCGTGGTGTACCAACTGGAATATGCGTCAAGGTCGAACATGCAGTTGAGCAGGCGCTTGATGCCATCCTGGGTGTCGTAGAGCGTGAGCAGAGCCATCTAGACAGCCTCCTCGAACTGGTTGAGGCCAATGGGGATGTACACGATACCCGCGACCAACTTGTGCAGGTCGGGAGCTGCCGTTTTGATGTCGAGGATCAATAGATCAATCGGGCGGCGATAGCCCACTGGGTCGCCATTGTCGTTTGTGCCCCAGAGCTCTTCGGGATGTTTGTCAGGCGGCGGTTTTTGCGCAGCTTCGAGCGCATCCTGGTTCAGGTCGTCGATTTCCAGATAATATTTTCGAAAGACCGCAAGGACCCGCGGATGGCCCGAATAGCCGGTCGGCCACCGGTTGGCTATTTCGGGCGGCACCGGATCGCTCAGCTTGTCGAGGCCGGCAAGGTTCTTCCACCACGCGATAAGTTCGGGCTGCAGAAGTCGTAACTCGTCGATGTAAGCCTGCTGGACTTCCTCGAACGTTCGCATGGCACCTCTCCTTCAACAAGCTTCAAGCGCCGGGATACTTTGCCCTGGCATAAGCATCGGCTTGGCTGCCTTGGCTCTGCGCATGTTTGCGGCAATGCGGTTTGACCCGGTCTGTGTCGCCCATGTACTTCAGGAACGCATCCGGCGATTTTTCCATATGGCAGCCTCCCATCGCCCAAGCGACTGACAAGGGAGGTTGATGGTCGGGCGTGAAAGCTTCCTGCTCCACGCTGCCGTCCTCTGCGAGTTTGGATTCCTGGTGTACTCGGCCGCGCTTCCGGTCAACGACAATCAACGTGCCGTTGGAATACTGGTTCTGGCCATTTACCTTCGAGATCAGTGTGTCCCAGACACCTGGATCGTTCGGAAGTTTGGCGCACTCCCAGCAGGGTCCGCCCATGGTCTTGTCGTAGTGGGGCTTGTTCAGCGGCGCGCGATGCTTTTCCTGGTCATAGGGCACCGTGCAAGGCTTTCCGGCGTTGTCTCCGAGCACCTTTTTGAAGTCCACCATCGCCTGGGCGTCGATACAATTCGGCGGATCGCTCATCTCGTTCTGGCCCATGGGGTCGCCGTGACGATCGACACCCTTGCCCTCCACCTTCACCGTGAACGACCAGAGCTTGAATGTACCCTTGCCCTTCGTTTTGTGTGTGACGACCCCGCCACCTTGAGTGCCTGCCTCATCGCCCGTGCTTGTGGCAACTTCCGAGGCATTCTCTAGAGCGGTCGGGTTGCCTTGTATCTTGACGCTCTTGCTTCCCTTGGTCAGGTCGCTTGCGGAGAGCATGTTGACATAGGGCACGGGCAAAGGCCCGGTTGGCGGCGGTGGCGGGCTGAGGCAAACATCTCCGGGCGCAACGCCCTGGCCGCCACTGCCTTTGTGGAAAAATCCCATGCCCTCCGCATAGACGCTGTTGCCCATAGCCTACAGCGCCTCCGCCCTGCCTCTGGGGGCACGCATCGCGGGCAGCCCGGCCGACGCCAGATCATGAATGTCCGTAAACCTGAATTCATGGACCTCCCAGTCGTCGCACCAGAACATGATCGCATTTGTGTTAAGCCCGGGGAGCGGCTGCGGCACGTCGGCAAGCCGCTCGATCAGACGGGCCTGGGGCCAGAATTTCTCAACGCTGCCGTTGACAAGGTTGGCGATGGCATCGAACCACGCATCGCCGGGATCGGGTAACGGGCCGAGCCGAACGATCGTGAATGGATAGCGACGGCCGACGCGGTCCTCGCTCATTCGCCAGACCCCGGCACAGGGCTGGTCGCCGAAAATCGCTGCCTGGACGATGAAGCGCCAGACGCGCGAGTCCAACTCGCCCTCGTCCGGCCGCGCGCGCAGTTCCATCGACATCCACCGGTCCCAGCGGTCGATGAACGTCCGCGGCAGGTTTGCGGAGACGAAATCTCCCGTCGCTGGTATCTTGCCGAAGAAGCCAGTGTTCAGATCTGCGGCGGACATGTGAACTTCTTGAACATCTCGAGGGTGTACGGGTTCTCGACGCTGGCCGCCTTGAGCTCGAAATCGGCCCACATCCCCTTGGTGCCGAGCCGCAGGCTGTAGACGTCGGTGAGCTTGGTCGCGTTGAAGCGGCCGCCGCGCAGCATTCTGAGCCACGCCCAGCTGCCGGTCTCGTTAAGCATCACTTCGGGCGAGCCGTCGACCGGCTGGAAGGCGAGCGAGATTACGCCGGTACCGTCCTTGCCCGGCCATGTCATCGGCTGCGGCCTGGTCGCGTTGTTGTAGTAGACGAGGTTCTGGCCATCGAGGTTGAGCGTCACCCGCGCCACGTTTGGCGACAGGTCCTTCGGCTCGAGGGTAAAATTCATTACCGGTCCGGTGCCGCCGGGGAACAGGTCGTCGCGGATGTGACGCGCCTGCTCGAAGGCTGCCAGCGCCGCCGGATAGAGGCCGAAATCGGCGCGCCATTTCCACGGCTCGCTGGCGGTGTCGACATAGTTGATCAGATGGTCGTTGGTGAAGGCGTCGATCAGCCCGGTCGGCCCGAACAGGCGCTGGAAGTCGCGCACATTGACGTCGACGGCGCTCTCCGGGCTGAACGGATAGCGGTTGTTGAGCGCCGCCTGGCAGAAGGGCAGGATGTCGGCGCGCCAGATGGCGTTGAGCTCGTTGGTGACGGCCTTCTGCGACAGGCCGCTGGTGTCGCCGGCAATGCCGCCCAGCCAGTCGTTGATCGGCGAGGGCAGGATTTGCGCTTGTCTCGCGACCGCGCCCGTCAGTTCGGCCAGCCCGCCCTGCTTCTTGATCGCATCCTGCGGATCGGGGTTGGCGGTCACGGTCTGCAGCACATTGGACAGCGCCGTCAGCGCCACGACGGCGGCGTCGAGCGCCGGCGGCTGGCCGTCGACCTGCGCGATCGTGCCCTTGAGCGGCTTGAAATGCTCGGCCACCAGGCTGCCGGTCATGTCGACCTGATCGGCCGAGCCCGCGCGCGGCAGCAGTTTCGCTCCCGTCTTCACCACCTTGCCCAGTTTGCCGAGCTTGCTCAAAAGCTTCGAGCCGGTCTTGGCGGCGCCGCCGCTCTTGTCGTCGGCCGCCGCGTCGTCGGAGCGGGTGAGGTCCGTCTCCTGCACCACGGCCGTCAACAGGCGCTTCAATGCCGAGTCGGCGCTGGACAGATCCTTGAGGTTCTCGCTGGCGACATTGAGGTCGGTCAGCGGCGCAAGCCGCATGTCGCGCAGGAAGGAATCCCACTGCGCGATATAGTCGTCGTAATAGAGCTTCAATATGTCTTCCGACAGCGCCGACACCGACGTCTCCGAATTCTCCGAACAGCCGCCGGCAAACACGGCGCGGTCGAGCGCTGCCTGGCCGGCGACATCCTCGACCCGGTCGAGAACGGCGTCATGGAAACCGGCATAGGTATAGGGGCCTGGAACGCCGACGCGCAGCGTCTTGTCGGAGCGGCGCGCGAACACCTTGGCGCCGTTCGGTCCGGCGAAATTGGCCGGCACCCATTCCTTGACCGCCGCCACTTCCGGGTCGGCCAGAAGCTGCTTATAGGCGCGCTCCGGCAGCGAGATCGTGCACACCGTCTTCAGCGCCTCGGCGACCAGTTCCTTGTCCGGGGCGATATAGCTGTCGTCGACCGCCATGCGGCGGATCGCGGCAAGCTGGTGCTCTTCGGCGTCCGCGGTGGGGAAGGGCGGCGCGGGCGCGAATTGCGGCAGGCTGTTCACCCACCAGTTCTGCACGAAATCGGTGTCCATCTGCGACAGGCCGGTCATCATGCGGTAGGTCTTCAGCGCGCCGAGCATGAAATCCGGGTCGCGGATCTGCCGCCACATCGTGGCTTCGAGCAGCGCGACCATATGCGGCTCCAGCACGTTGCGCAGCGCATGGTCGTAAGTGTCGGTCTGCGCCCGCACCAGCTCAGCCGAAGCGGTTGGGCCGAGCAGATTGTGGACGGCATCCGGCGGCGCGGCTCTCGCCGCCGCCACCGCGTCCATCGCCGCCAGCGCGCCGTCCATGGTCGGCTGCTCGACCGCGGCCGGCATGGCGGCGACGTCGGTCAGCGGCTGCTGCAAAGCCTCGAACTGGCCCGCCTGTTCGGTGATCGCATTGCGGTTGTCGAGATAGGACCAGGTGAACAGCCCGCCGGCGAGCAGCGCCGCGAGCGCGCAGGCCGCTGCCGCGCCGCGCCAGATCCAGGCGCGGCGACGCTGCGCCAGCGGATCGAACGTGCCGAGGCCGGCCTCCTTGAAGATCACTTCGGTGAGCAGATTGCGCAGGAAGAAGCTGCGCTTCTCGACGCGCGCCGCCGCCATGGCGCGACGCGGCGGCAGTCCGAAGGATGACGACAGCGCCGCGGTCAACCGGTCGATCGGCGCGCCTTCCTGTGTCGCCGAGGTCAGATAGAGGCCGCGCAGCCAGGCGGCTTCCTCGTAGCGGCTCTCGCCGAACATCGCCTCGACCAGCACCTGGATCGGCTCGGACAGGCTCGCCAGCTGCGCCGGGAAACGGAAGATCTCGGCGCGCTGGCCAAGCTTGTCCTCGTCTTCCAGCCGCGGCACCAGCCGCCGCTCCAGCTCGGCGGCGAGCCTGGCGAGCTCCGTCTGGATGGTGCCAGCGTTGACGCGGGCGTCGAGCGGAAAAGTCGTCCCCCACACCTGCTCGCGCGCCGTCGTCGACAGACCGCCGAAGAAGGCTTCGAAGCCTTTGATCAGGTCGGCCTTGGTCAGCATCAGGTAGACGGGCAGGCGGATCTCCAGCCGGTCGTTCAGCTCCGCCAGCCGGCGGCGGATTTTGCGGCCATGCGCCTTGATCGCCTCGTCGCCCTCCGACAGCGCGTCGATCGACAGTGCGACGATGACGCCGTTCAGCGCGCGGCGGCCCCGGTGCTTCTTCAACAGGTCGAGGAAGCCCAGCCATTCCGTCGCGTCGACATCCGGCTGGCTCTCCTGCTGGACATAGCGGCCGGCGGTGTCGATCAGCACCGCGTTCTCGGAAAAGAACCAGTCGCAATTGCGCGTGCCGCCGACGCCCTGCAGATCGTCGGTGAGGTCGATCGGGAAATTGAGTCCCGACTGGCGCAAGGCCGTGGTCTTGCCGGTGGCCGGCGGACCGACGATCACATACCAGGGCATCTCGCGCAGAAATTTCCGGCCGCCGAGCTTGCGCCGCTTGAGCTCGGCCATCACCTCGCCGAACTTGGCGCCGACGGCCGCGACGCTCTCCTCTCCAGGCGTGAGCTGCTTTTCCTGAACAGGCGCCGCGATCTCGGCGACGAACATGCGGTTGGCGCGGATCGCGCGGCGCTGCGCGATGATCAGCCAGATCAGCCACAGGATGATCAGCCCGGCGATGATGGCGATGCGCACATTCTCGGACTCGAACGGCGCGTAAGGGCCGACCTGCACGATCGGCCCGAACACCCAGATCAGCAGTGAAAGCAGCGCGATGCCGATCAGCGTCCACAAGAAACGCGATGTGATGACAGCCCAGAGGAAGCGCAGGATGAACATCTCAGAGCCTCTTCTCGACCAGGACCTCGACGCGCCGGTTGAGCGCGCGGCCTTCCCGAGTGGAATTGTCGGCCACCGGATCGGTTTCGGCGCGGCCTTCGGACGAGATGCTTTCCGGCGGCACGCCTGCCTGCGCCAGAAGCTTGGCTATGGTCTCGGCGCGCGCTTCCGAAAGGCGCTGGTTGCTGGCAAGCGGGTTGGATTTCTGCAGGCGCACATTGTCGGTATGGCCGACGACCGTGATCTTTCCGATCAGCTCCTTGTTGTCGAGGATCACCTTGGCGATCGACGCAATCAGCGGCTCGTAACCCTCGGTCAGCGTCGGCCGCGACGACTGGAACAGCTCGGGATTGGAGGACTGGATGATGAGCTTGGCCAGCGAGACGCTCTCGGTGCCGCTGAGCGCGCCCTTGAGGTCGTCCGGCGCTTCGGCCTTGAACTCGGGCAGCAGCGCGAAATCGACCGGCTGCGGCGCTTCGGGTTCGGGAGCATCCTGCTTGGGCGCGGCGCGGGTGACGTCGCCGCGCGAGGCCGGCGGCAGCGTGCGCACCAGCGCGGAAAGCTCGACCGCCTGGCTGCTCAAGCCCATCGACAGGCCGACATAGGCAGCAGCGGCGACGACAATCGCGGCAAGCGCCATCACCCAGATCGGCACGATGAAACGCTGCGGCTCATCGGACGCGATCACGCCTTTCCAGTTCGGCGACAGCGGCGAATCCTCGGCATCCGCATTGCGCAAGAAGCGCGCCGCGGCTACCCGCACGGCGTTGAGCGAACGGTCGCCGGCGCGGCCGGGCACCCGGTACTTGCCGCGGAAGCCGAGCGCCAGGCAGTAATATTGCAGCTCCAGCATCTCGCGGTCGCGGTTGGGATGCCGCTCCAGCTCGTCGAGCCGCGTGAAGAACTGGGTGCCGGCATCGACGTCGCCGCGCAGCATGACCACAAGCGGCTGGCGCGGCCAGGCGCTGGCGCCGCCCCATGGCGTGTTGAGTGCGAGATCATCGAGCAGCGCCGCCACGGCCCAGGCCGCTTGGTCGGCGCGCTCCAGCGAGGAGCCCGAGGCAACAGCGGCGTCGCGCGCCCGCACCAGCTCGTCGAGCAGGCGCGTGCGCATCACTTCCGGGTTCTCCGGCGCCAGCGCGCTTTCGAGCTCCGGCGCGAATTCGAGCAGCGGCGCGAAGATGTTGATCAGCGTGTTGGGATGGGCGCGCGCCCGCTTGACCGGCGCGCCCGGCGCCAGCGGCGCCATCGGCCGGGGCGCCGCACCGGTCAGCCGGATGCGTGTGCGCTCGCGATCCTCCGACAGTCCGAAGGGATCATCCCGGCTCATGGCCTCACCTGTTCACCGAATAGCAGTCGACCTGCGGCTCGCTCGGCAGCACGCCGGAAACGCCGATGACGAAGCCCGGAGCGTCAAGCAGCGAGGCCCAATGCTCGCTCTTCTGGTCCAGCTCCAGGCACAGCCGGTCGCCGTCATAGGGGATCTCGCGCGGCTGCGAATGAAGCGGTTTCAGCGGAATGCCGGGCAGGCGCGATTTCCACAGGCCCTCGAACTGGTCGGCCGAGCCGACCGTCGCCTGGTTGACGAAGATCTTGCGCAGCGCGTCTTCCGATAGTTCGGAGCCGACGCGGATGACGATGCGGCTGGCGACCAGCAGCTTCGGGTTGTCGATGCGCACCTTCCAGACATTGGTCGCGTGCCGCATGACTGGAAGCGCGCGCGATTTCGGCTCGATGTAGCGCAGGCTGAGGATCAGCGAACGCAAGGCGTCGGCCAGCGCCATATAGGCGGGGCCGGGCGCCATGTGGTCGTAGGCCGGCAACTCGCCGAGCCGCCGCGAGCTCGAGCCGTAGGTGGCCATCTCGCCGGCGAGGCCGGCAAGTTCGAGATAGAGCTCGGCCGGATGGAAGACGTCCTGCGCCAGCATATGCGCCAGCCGCGGCCGC
>NZ_RZSB01001409.1:0-479 GCF_004023285.1 Mesorhizobium sp. M2A.F.Ca.ET.067.02.1.1 | reverse complement strand
CAGTTGCAGCTTGCGTGTCGAGCGGCTGACCAGCCGCGCGCCGAGCCGCGCCTCCAGCCGCGCGATCAGCTTGCTCACCGCCGAGGGCGTCATGCGCAAGGCCCGCGCCGCGGCGGAAAAACTGCCCGTCTCGGCGACGCGGACGAACACTTCGATCTCGCCGGAGCGGTTGATTTCGGGTCGCGCCATTTGTGAATTTATTTCACAGAAAATATGCCCATTGCAAGACTGGTTCACAGCTCGACGGATCACGATCTTCGGCATCGGGGCGCGGGACTTGGGCGTCCTTCAGCACCAAACGGACCCTGCCATGCCCCTTGCTCTTTATGCCCTCACCGCCGGCGCCTTCGGCATCGGTGTCACTGAATTCGTCATCATGGGTCTGCTGCTCGATGTCAGCGCCGATCTCGGCGTCTCGATCTCGGCCGCGGGCCTGCTCATTTCCGGCTACGCGCTGGGTGTCGTCATCGGCGCGCCGC
>NZ_RZSB01001408.1:0-484 GCF_004023285.1 Mesorhizobium sp. M2A.F.Ca.ET.067.02.1.1 | reverse complement strand
ATCGCCATCCTCGACGCATTCACCCCCGCTGACCGCTCGCTCGGCCTGGCCGAGATCGCGACCCGCACCGGCCTCTACAAGAGCACCATACTGAGGCTCGCCAACTCGCTGATGCGCGGGCAATTGCTGGAACGCCTGGACGACGGGCGCTATCGCATCGGGCCGGCCACCTTCAGGCTTGGCGCGATCTACCAGCGCTCGGTGGTGGCGATGGATGTCCTGCTGCCGATCATGCGCGACCTGTCCGAGCGGAGTTGGGAAAGCGTCGCCTTCTATGTCCGCTCCGGCGACGTCCGTACCTGCCTCTACCGCGTCGAGTCCAAGCATCCGATCCGCTACACGATCCGCGAGGGCGACGTGCTGCCCTTGCTGGCCGGCTCCGGCGGCCGCGTGCTCGCGGCATTTTCGGGCGAGCCGGGCGAGCCCTATGAGACCATCCGCGAAGACTATCATCACTTGTCGGTGGGCGATCGCGATCCCGAGA
>NZ_RZSB01001407.1:0-485 GCF_004023285.1 Mesorhizobium sp. M2A.F.Ca.ET.067.02.1.1 | reverse complement strand
AGGTTCGGGCCAGGATCGCAAGGTGCTCAAAGCCGCCTTCGAATTGCTGAAGAGCGCAGGCTTCCGCGTCCAGGACGGCAGGATGCTCGACCCGCAGGGAAATCCGTTCGGCTTCGAGATCCTGACCTCATCGCAGGATGAGGAGCGGCTGGCGGCGATCTACCAGCGCACGCTGGAAAAGATCGGCATCGACGTCGGCATCCGCTCGCTCGACGGCGACCAGATCCAGTCGCGCAAGCAGCGTTACGACTTCGAGGTGCTGATCGGCACCAGCGGCTTCAACAACTCCTTGTCGCCCGGCAGCGAGCAACTCGGCCGCTGGGGATCGGTTGCCGCGAAAACGGAAGGGTCGTTCAATCTCGCTGGCGTCGCCGATCCTGCCGTCGACGCCGCGATCGACGCGATGCTGAACGCCCGCACCAAGGAAGACTATGTCGCTGCCGTCCGTGTCCTCGATCGCCTTCTGATCTCGGGCTACTATATCG
>NZ_RZSB01001406.1:0-486 GCF_004023285.1 Mesorhizobium sp. M2A.F.Ca.ET.067.02.1.1 | reverse complement strand
GTCAGGGCTTCCTGAGCGTTGGGCGCGCCATTCAAGAAATTCGAGGCCCATGCCAGCGGCGGTCCGCGCATCCGCGAGATCCCGATGCGCATGGTGCTGCCCAACCTGGTCACGGTGCTTGCCATCTGCGCCGGCCTTTCGGGCATCCGCTTCGCCTTCGAGAACCGTTTCGAGATCGCGGTGGTCATGGTGCTGCTTGCCGCCTTCCTTGACGGCATCGACGGGCGGCTGGCGCGCATGCTGAAGGCCACCTCGAAATTCGGCGCGCAGATGGATTCGCTGGCCGATATCGTCAATTTCGGCGTCGCGCCGGCCCTGGTGCTCTACGCCTTCCTGCTCGACCGCGCCGGCTCGCCCGGCTGGATCGCAGCACTTCTCTTCACCATCGCCTGCGGCATGCGGCTCGCCCGCTTCAACGTGCTGGCCGACGACACCGACCAGCCTGCATGGCAGACCGAATATTTCGTCGGCGTGCCGGCCCCGGCG
>NZ_RZSB01001405.1:0-487 GCF_004023285.1 Mesorhizobium sp. M2A.F.Ca.ET.067.02.1.1 | reverse complement strand
GCTGCGACACATGGCGACGGCAGCCGGCGCAAACCGGCGGAAACAACAGACGCGCCGGCCAGGCCAGTGCCTGCCGCGTCATGTCCTGAACCGCGCTGGTCTTGATCTTGTGCACCGGATCGGCCACGTGAAAGGAAACCCCTCGCCACATTAACACCACTCCGGCGGGCGCGGACAACAGGAAGCTTTTGATTGCAGCCTTTGATTGACACTGAGCTCTGGCTCGCGCGCAAGCGCCGGGCCCTCGCCCGCCCCGTCGAGGGTGCCGATTTCCTGATGCGGCGAGCGGCCGAAGACCTTGCCGATCGGCTGGGTGCCGTCGAGCGCCGCTTCGGCAAGGCGGCCGCGCTGTTCTGCCAGACGTCGGCGGCGTTCGAGGTGCTCGCAGCCAGCGGCAAGGTCGGCGAGATCGTGCGCGTCGAGATGGACGAAGCGCTTCTCGCCGGCGGCCCGGGCCTGGTGGCGCCGCCGGAAACCGTGCCGTTCG
>NZ_RZSB01001404.1:0-487 GCF_004023285.1 Mesorhizobium sp. M2A.F.Ca.ET.067.02.1.1 | reverse complement strand
GGCGCTGGTCGACCTGAATTAAGGACGACTCTGACCTTAAATGCCGATGGCGCATCGTTGTAAGTTGGTGATGCCCATCGCGGCCTCACCGTCGCGTTTGGGTATTCAAGCGCGAAAGACGAATGGCAAGTGCGAGGGTTGAATGAGATTCGAACTGACCATGCTGGCCGCAAGTTGTGTGCTCTGTTTCATTCACATAGTTCTCGCCTCGCATTCGGCGAGCTTTCAGCGGGGTTACCGCTGGACGGCCAGCGCCCGAGACGCCGAAGTCCCTCCGCTCACCGGGATGGCGGGACGGCTGGAAAAGGCGCTGCGGAACTTCGTCGAGACATTTCCAGTATTCGTGGCGGCGGTTTTTCTTGTCCACGCGGCCGGCCGTGAGACTTCGCTCAGCGAGTGGGGAGCCGGACTCTATTTTTCGGCCAGACTGGTCTATCTTCCGCTCTACGCATTCGGTGTTCCCCTGCTTCGCTCGCTCGTCTGGAAC
>NZ_RZSB01001403.1:0-488 GCF_004023285.1 Mesorhizobium sp. M2A.F.Ca.ET.067.02.1.1 | reverse complement strand
TCGTCGAACACCTCGCCGGTCGGCAGCACCACCTCGACGCCGAGGCAGAGCTCGCGCGCATTGCCGTAGGCAAGCACGCCCGTGCCGCCGGCATTGGAGGACAGATTGCCGCCGATCTGGCAGGAGCCTTGCGCGGCGAGCGAGAGCGGAAAGAGCCGGTCGGCGGCGTCGGCCGCCTCCTGCAGCGTCTGCAGGATGACGCCGGCCTCGACGGTCACCGTGTTCGACAAGACATCGATCTCGCGGATGCGGTTCAGCCGCGACAGCGACAGCACGATGTCGTGGCCGGATTTGTCCGGCACCTGCGCGCCGACTAGCCCGGTGTTGCCGCTCTGCGGCACGATCGGCGTTCCGGTCTCGGTCGCAAGCCGCATGATGCGGCTCACTTCCTCGACGCTGCCGGGCCTCAGCACCAGCGACGTGCGGCCATGCCAGAGGCCGCGCCGCTCGGTGATGTAGGGCGCGATGTCGGCTTGGTCGCGCAAGGC
>NZ_RZSB01001402.1:0-492 GCF_004023285.1 Mesorhizobium sp. M2A.F.Ca.ET.067.02.1.1 | reverse complement strand
GACGGTCAACCCCGAATACATCAAGGCGATCGCCGATCTGCGCGCCAAAGGCGTGACCGGCAAGCTCATCATCGGCGGCAAGTCGATGGGCGGCCGCGTCGCCTCCATGGTCGCCGACGAGATGTTCGCCAAAGGTGAGATCGTCGGACTGGTCTGCCTCGGTTATCCCTTCCATCCGCCGGGCAGGCCCGAGCAGTTGCGGACGAAACATCTCGTCGGTCTGAAAACGCCGACGCTGATCTTCCAAGGCACGCGCGACGAGTTCGGCACGAAGGAGGAGGTCGCGACCTACGGGCTGTCCTCGTCGATAGAGGTGGTCTGGCTGGAGGATGGCGACCACGATTTGAAACCGCGCAAGGCGATCTCGGGCTTTTCGACGGCGGATCATTTGAAGACGGTGGCGGAGACGATAGTGGCTAAATTCGCGCAGCCCTCGGCTTCGTCATCCTAGGGCGAAGCAAGGAGCGAAGCGACGCGCGCAGACCCTAGGAT
>NZ_RZSB01001401.1:0-493 GCF_004023285.1 Mesorhizobium sp. M2A.F.Ca.ET.067.02.1.1 | reverse complement strand
GTGGTGGGGCCGGTTCGAGCGGCTGTCGGCCAGCCCGACGGCCGCTACGGCGCTTGCCCGCATGAATGCCGGCATAGACGTGCGCGACATGCTCGGGACGATCAGCGTGCCGACTTACCTGATCCATCGCCGCAACGACGCCCGAGTCGATCCCGACGCCAGCCGCTTCCTGGCCAGAAAGATCCCAGGCGCCCGCCTGGTCGAGATTTCGGGGCGCGACCACCCGATCTGGACCGGCGACGTCGACCGCGTGGCCGACCTGATCGAGGAATTCCTGACCGGGGAGCCGACGGTGGCCGTTGTGGAACGCGTGCTCGCAGCACTTCTGGTGACACGCATCTACGACACCGCGCGGCTCGGCGACCGCTTGTGGAGCGAACGCAGCCTGCGCTTCCAGGAGAACTGGCACATGCTGGTCGGCCGCCATGGCGGGCGCGTCGCCGGCACGCATGGCGAGCTGATGATCTCGCGCTTCGATGGCCCGGCGCGTGCC
>NZ_RZSB01001400.1:0-496 GCF_004023285.1 Mesorhizobium sp. M2A.F.Ca.ET.067.02.1.1 | reverse complement strand
GTCCTCGACTGGGTTTGCACGAGGATCTCGGCCGGCATTCCGGGCGTCGGCTGAAAGCCGTGCACCCTCGCCAGTTCGCTTGCCGGCAAGCGCACGCGCGCCAGATAGACTTCCTTGGGCGTGGGGCCGCTCATCTCCGGCAATGCGTCGGCCGAGACATAGTAGACCTCACCCTCCAGGACAGGCGTGGTGCGCCGGTTGAGCGCGATCAGCCGTATCGAAGCCTTCTGCCCGACCTTGACGTTGTCGATGTCGGTGCGCGGCACCTGCGCCTCGATGACCAGGGGCACATCGGAGGGGAGGATCTCGAGGATGGCCTTGCCGCTCTCAATGACACCGCCGGCGGTATGGTAGTACATGCGAATGATCGTGCCGGGCACGGGGGCATTGATGGTGACGCGGCGAAGCACATTCTCGGCCTCCCGCGACTGCTCGCGCACCGCGTCCAGTTCGGCCTCCAGGCTCTGCAACTCCTGAAGCGCGGCCTGGCGATAGG
>NZ_RZSB01000013.1:0-31857 GCF_004023285.1 Mesorhizobium sp. M2A.F.Ca.ET.067.02.1.1 | reverse complement strand
CCGAACGCCATGTCCGTTGCTGGAATTCAGGCCGCAGTAGGCGAGGCTCGAGCGGCGCGGCCAAACCGGCCTGGGTTGCGGGGCCCGAATATTGAAACCGGTAGCGCGCCATGCCGGTCGCATACGCGGTGACGAGATCGGGTTGCCCCGAATAGGCTGCCGTGAGGTCAGCTCGGTCAAAAAGATGGGAGGCACGCGGTTCCGCCACTGATGGTGTCATCAGGGCAGCGATGGCGACAACCGCCAGGCAGACGCGCAACATCCCCATTTCCAGCAGCCATACCCCGTCCGGCGTGCCAGGTCGCCCGGCTGCCTGCGCCTACAATCTTTCCAATCGGGTTTTCGCGCAAGCCAAGAGCTGCAAGGAATGGCCTCGTTTTGGTCAGCTATTGGCGGCTGGCGGCAGCTCGAACAGGTGGGCGCCGTTCTCCCGCCCACGGTCGACATAGCCGATCACGCGGAACCATTTCGCCACGTCCGGCCTGTCCAGCCAGCTGCGCGAATGGATGGGAAGGTTGCCGGCAAGCGCCTGGACATGGCGGATGTGCCGTTTGCAGAAGCGGACCGTCGCGGCGTTGAAGAAATCCTCCCGCGCCGCGAACAGCGTGTCGGCGGCGTCCGCATGCTCATGCCAGGCGATGATCGCGACGGCCCTGTCACCCTCGACAAGCGCGTGCGCCCGGCCTTCCTTCAAATTCATCATCAGATTGTCATAGGCGCTTTTGCTGTCCTTGCCGGCCGCGACATATTCGTCCGACATCCGCTTGGACAGGCCGTGGAACACATCTTCCAGGTCTCCGACCGTCGCCGCGCGTGCTCTCATTTCTCCTCCTGACAGCCCGCTAGCAGTTTGCCTCAGCAAAGGAAGATCACCAAGAAAATAAAACCCTCAACTGGCCTCATGAGCGCAATCTCATTCTGCATGAATGGATCCGATCCCTGACCGCGCTCGCATATCAGCATCGGCTTGAGATTGCATTTCCGCAGTCGGATACTGGAGCTCCCGGGCCGGCTCCGTCCACATCGTCTCCAGGCGACCATGATCGAGCTGACTGAAACCATATACGAGGCGGCCTCCGTTCCGGAGCGGTGGGATGACGGGTTGGCGCAGGCTGAGGTCGACGGGCTCGGTACGCTGCTGCCGCATCCGCCCGCGCCAGCCTTGCAGCCACTGGCGCCGCAAGGACCGGTAAGTCGTGTCGGACGGCGGAGAAAGGCGTATCGTTGAATTCGTCGACGGCCTGCCATAAAAGGCGCAAGTTCTCGACCGGCTTGAGGAATTCCGGACGTGCCCGCGGGCTGTCGGCGAAAGATCGGTCCGGTCTGACCACAAGGTTTGGGGGCATGGATTGACGTCGAGCAGACCCATACTGATCACCGGCGCGGCCGGCTTCATCGGCTTTCACCTCTGCCACCGGCTGCTTGCCGAAGGCCGGCAGGTTGTCGGCCTCGATTCCATGAACGAGTATTACGACGTTGCCCTGAAGCAGGCGCGGCTCGACCGGCTGAAAGCGTCCGCGAACTTTCGCTTCGAGCATGTCGATCTCGCCGACCGCGACGGCGTCTCGGCGGTCTTTGCTTCCGCAGCGCCGGAGATCGTCGTCAATCTCGCCGCGCAGGCGGGCGTCCGCTATTCGCTGACCAATCCGCACGTCTATGCGCGCAGCAACCTCGACGGCTTCCTCAATATCCTGGAGGGCTGCCGTCAGGCCACTGTCGGTCATCTCGTCTATGCATCGTCGAGCTCGATCTATGGCGGCAGCACGCGCATGCCGTTCTCGGTCCATGATTCCGCCGACCATCCCTTGAGCCTCTATGCCGCCAGCAAGAAGGCGAACGAGCTGATGGCCCACACCTACAGCCATCTGTTCGGGCTGCCGACCACTGGGTTGCGCTTCTTCACCGTCTACGGTCCGTGGGGTCGGCCCGACATGGCCTTGTTCATCTTCACCAAGGCCATCCTCGCCGGCCAGCCGATCGACGTCTTCAACCATGGCAACATGCAGCGGGACTTCACTTATATCGACGACATCGTCGAGGGCGTAATCCGCGTCATGGAGCATCCCGCGACGCCCAATACCGATTGGACAAGCGCTACCCCGGATCCCGCGACCAGCAATGCGCCGTACAGGATCCACAACATCGGCGACAGCTCACCCGTCCAGCTGAGCCGGCTGATCGACGTGCTGGAAGACGCGCTTGGGCGCAAGGCAATCCGCAACCTGATGCCGCTCCAGCCGGGCGACGTGCTGGCGACCTACGCCGACATCACCTCGCTCGAGGAGGTGACCGGCTTCAAGCCCACGATCCCGATCGAGGTCGGCGTTCCGCGCTTCGTGGAATGGTATCGGGATTTCTACCAGGTCTGATTGGCCGCCTGCGACAACGTGCTAGCGGCCGGGTACTAGCGGCCCGTCGTGGACGCCTGCCTGTCAATCCACAGCGCGATCAGCGTGCAGGCCGCGCCTGAAAGCAGATAGGCGCCGGCGGCGATGAGGCCGAACGTGCCAGCGAGCAGCAGCGCGGCAAGCGGCGCGAAGCCGGCGCCGAACATCCAGGCGAGATCCGACGTCACCGCCGAGCCGGTGTAGCGGTGCTGGCGCGAGAAGCTCGACGCGACGACGCCCGAGGATTGTCCGAAGCTCAAGCCGAGCAGGATGAAGCCCAGCACCATGAACACCGCCTCCCCGACGGTGCCGCCATTGAGAAGCTGCGGGGCAAAACCGCTGAAAGCGGCGATGGCGACGGCGCCGCCGCCGAGCAGGGCGCGACGCCCGACGCGGTCGGCCAGCGGCCCCGATGCGACGATCGCAGCGATGCCGAACAGCGCGCTCACCGCCTCGATGACCAGGAAGCGCTCCGGCCCCTCATTGGTGAACAGGAAAACCCAGGACAGTGGGAACACCGTCACCATATGGAACAGCGCGAAGCTCGCCAGCGGCGCGAAGGCGCCGACGACGACGTTGCGGCCTTCCGTGCTGATCATGTCCCTGATGCGGGTCGGCTGCAGGTCGCCGCTCTCGTAGAGCTTCGAGAATTCTGGCGTGACGACGATGCGCAGCCTGGCAAACAGCGCCACGACATTGATTGCGAAAGCGACGAAGAACGGATAGCGCCAGCCCCAGGCGAAGAAATCATCGGCCGAGAGATTGGCGACGAAGAAGGCGAACAGCGAGCTCGCCACGATGAGCCCGATCGGCGCGCCGAGTTGCGGGATCATCGCATAGATTCCGCGCCGGTTCTGCGGCGCGTTCAGCGCCAGCAGCGAGGGCAATCCGTCCCATGTCCCGCCAAGCGCAAGGCCCTGCAGGAACCGGGTCAGCGCCAGCAGCCAGGCGGCGACCGCGCCGACGTCTTCATAGGACGGCAGGAACGCCATCGCGACGGTCGAGGTGCCGAGCAGGAACAGCGCGATCGTCAGCTTGGCGCCGCGGCCATAGGCGCGGTCGATCGCCATGAACAGCACCGTGCCGAACGGACGCGCGATAAAGGCCAGCGCGAAGATCGCGAAGGAATAGAGCGTTCCGACCAGCGGATCGTGCGTCGGAAAGACAAGCCTGGGGAATACGATCACGGAAGCGATCGCATAGACGAAGAAATCGAAGAACTCCGACGTCCTGCCGATGATCACGCCGACCGCGATATCGCCAGCGCTGACCTGGCCGTGATGCGAGCCGATCAGCCTGCTGTCCGTTTCGGCAGTCGAAGTTTCAGCCATCTTGTTCGTCGCCACCGAGCTCAAGTTCGGAACGCGATTGTCCTCGTCCCATTATGCGTGCACAGTTTCGCCAAAGCCATAGCAATCCGGCATTGGACAAATTGTCCAATGTCGTCCCCGTGCCGGCGGCAGTAGCCGTTGGCCCATACCGCGTTGTAGCTTGCAAAAGCCCGTTGCGACGCCATCGAGGGCAGCGTTGATGAAACGATCCGGAGCTTTGCTTCTGTTTCCCCTGGCCGTGCTGCCGAGCGGCTGCGACTTCGTCGTGCTGGCGCCCGCGGGCGACGTGGCAGTGCAGCAGCGCGACCTGCTCGTCGTCTCGACCCTTTTGATGCTGCTCATCATCGTGCCCGTCATGGCGCTGACCGTGCTGTTCGCCTGGCGCTACCGGCAGTCCAGCACGACGGCGACCTACACGCCCGACTGGGACCATTCGACCAAGCTGGAGCTGGTGATCTGGGCGGCCCCTCTGCTCATCATCATATGCCTGGGCGCGCTGACCTGGCTCGGCACGCATCTGCTCGATCCTTACCGGCGCATCGACCGCATCGAGCCCGGACAGCCGGTCACGCAGAACCATAAGCCGCTCAGGGTCGAGGTCGTCGCGCTCGATTGGAAGTGGCTCTTCATCTATCCGGACTACGGCATCGCCTCCGTCAATGAGCTGGCGGCGCCGGTCAATCAGCCGATCGACTTCCGCATCACCTCGTCCAGGGTGATGAACTCCTTCTACATTCCAGCCCTTGCCGGGCAGATCTACGCCATGCCCGCCATGGAGACGAAGCTGCACGCCGTCATCAATCGTCCAGGCACCTATACCGGCTTCTCGGCCAATTACAGCGGCGCCGGCTTCTCCGGCATGCACTTCGCCTTCCACGGCCTCTCCAATCAGGCCTTCGCCGATTGGATGGCGCAGGCCAAAGGCGCGCAGTCCAAACTCAGCCGCGAGACCTATCTCGAGCTTGAACGCCCGAGCGAGAACGAGCCGGTCCGGCACTATGCCTTCGTCGACCACGACCTTTATGGCGCGATCCTCAATCTGTGCGTCGAGCCGGGCAAGATGTGCATGAACGAGATGATGTCGATCGACGCCAAGGGCGGCCTTGGCCTTGCCGGCGTTCGCAACACCCTGCCGCTGCAATATGACAAGCTTGCCCGGCGCGGGGCGGTGTTCGGTAACGATCCGTCCTATGTCGCCAGCATCTGCACGGCGGAGGAGGCGGCAGCCGCCTCTCGCGCGGCTCGTAATGACGATGAAAAGAGCTGGCCGCTCAGGAACCTGTCACCGCTGCGCGGCCTCGGCTTGCTTGCGCCCGGCGCCGGCAGCCGCCGCGCCGACGCCGGGACGCCGTCGCTCGGCCTGCTGCGCTTCGAATTGTGAGGAATGGCGGATGCCTGAGACGCTGACCAAATTCATCTTCGGCCGCCTCACTTTGGAGTCGCTGCCGCTGCACGAGCCGATCGTCGTCGTCACCTTCATCGTGGTGGCGCTTGGCGGCCTCGCGGTTCTCGGCGCCATCACCTATTTCAAGCTCTGGGGCTATCTCTGGCGCGAGTGGTTCACCAGCGTCGACCACAAGAAGATCGGCATCATGTACATGGTGCTCGGCCTCGTCATGCTGCTTCGCGGCTTCTCCGACGCCATCATGATGCGCCTGCAGCAGGCGATCGCCTTCAACGGTTCGGACGGATATCTCAACGCCCATCACTACGACCAGATATTCACCGCGCACGGCGTGATCATGATCTTCTTCGTGGCGATGCCTTTCGTCACCGGGCTGATGAACTTCGTCGTGCCGCTGCAGATCGGCGCGCGCGACGTCTCCTTCCCCTTCCTCAACAATTTCAGCTTCTGGATGACGGTGGGCGGCGCCATCCTGGTCATGGCCTCGCTGTTCGTGGGCGAATTCGCCCGCACCGGCTGGCTGGCCTATCCGCCGCTCTCGGGCATCAATTACAGTCCGGACGTCGGGGTCGATTATTACATATGGGCGCTGCAGGTCGCCGGCGTCGGCACGACCTTATCCGGCATCAATCTGATCTGCACCATCATCAAGATGCGCGCGCCCGGCATGACGATGATGCGCATGCCCATATTCACCTGGACCTCGCTTTGCACCAACGTGCTGATCGTGGCGTCCTTCCCGGTGCTGACGGCGGTGCTCACCCTCTTGGCGCTCGACCGCTATGTCGGCACCAACTTCTTCACCAACGACTTCGGCGGCAACCCGATGATGTATGTGAACCTCATCTGGATATGGGGTCACCCGGAGGTCTACATCCTTATCCTGCCGCTGTTCGGCGTCTTTTCCGAGGTCACCTCGACTTTCTCCGGCAAGCGCCTGTTCGGCTACACCTCGATGGTCTACGCCACGGTGGTCATCACCATCCTGTCCTATCTAGTCTGGCTGCACCACTTCTTCACCATGGGGTCCGGCGCCAGCGTCAACTCCTTCTTCGGCATCACCACGATGATCATCTCGATCCCGACCGGGGCAAAGATGTTCAACTGGCTTTTCACCATGTATCGCGGCCGCATCCGCTTCGAACTGCCGATGATGTGGACGGTGGCCTTCATGCTCACCTTCGTCGTCGGCGGCATGACCGGCGTGCTGCTTGCGGTGCCGCCGGCCGACTTCGTGTTGCACAACAGCCTGTTCCTGATCGCGCATTTCCACAACGTCATCATCGGCGGCGTGCTGTTCGGCCTGTTCGCCGGCATCGCCTACTGGTGGCCCAAGGCCTTCGGCTTCAGGCTCGATCCGTTCTGGGGCAAGGTCTCGTTCTGGTGCTGGGTGCTCGGCTTCTGGTTCGCCTTCATGCCGCTCTATATCCTCGGCCTGATGGGCGTGACGCGCCGCATGCGCGTCTTCGACGATCCCTCGCTGCAGATCTGGTTCGTCATCGCTGCCTTCGGCGCCGTGCTGATCGCCGCTGGCATCGCCGCCTTCCTGGTCCAGATCTTCGTCTCGATCCGCAAGCGTGCCGAACTGGCCGACGTCACCGGCGACCCCTGGGACGGCCGCACACTCGAATGGTCGACCTCCTCGCCGCCGCCCGCCTATAATTTCGCTTTCACGCCGGTCATCCGCGACAACGACGCCTGGTTCGACATGAAGAGAGCCGGCTACCGGCGCCCGCTCTCCGGCTTCAAGCCGATCCACATGCCGAAGAACACCGGCACCGGCGTCGTCCTGGCCGTGTTCAGCGTGGCGCTCGGCTTCGGGCTGATCTGGTACATGTGGTGGCTGGCGGCGCTGAGCTTCGTCTGCCTCATCGCCACCGCGATCGGCCACACCTTCAACTATCACCGCGACTTCGACATCCCGGCGGCCGAGGTCGCGCAAACGGAAGAGGCGAGGACGGCGCTCCTCGCCGCTGAGGGGGCTAGGGCTTGAGCATGGCATCGACGGCAATCACGGCCGGGGCCGAGCCGGTCTTCCACCTGGAAGAGGAGCATGCGCACGCCGAAGGCGGCAGCACCATGCTCGGCTTCTGGCTCTACCTGATGAGCGACTGCCTGATCTTCGCCATGCTGTTCGCGGCCTTTGGCGTGCTCGGCGGCAATTACGCGGCGGGTCCGGCTCCAAAGGACCTGTTCGATCTCGGCCTGGTGGCGGTCAACACTACCATGCTGCTGCTCTCCTCGATCACCTATGGCTTCGCCATGCTGACCATGGACAAGGGGCGTGTCGGCGCGACGCAAGCCTGGCTCGCCGTGACCATGCTGTTCGGCCTCGCCTTCCTGTCCATCGAGCTCTACGAGTTCGCCCATATGATCCATGAGGGCGCGACGCCGCAGCGCAGCGCCTTCCTGTCGTCCTTTTTCACCCTGGTCGGCACGCACGGACTGCATGTCACCTTCGGCATCGTTTGGATGCTGACGCTGATGGTCCAGGTCGCGCGATATGGCCTGATCGAGGCCAACCGCCGCCGGTTGATGTGCCTCTCGATGTTCTGGCACTTCCTCGACGTCGTCTGGATCGGCGTCTTCACCTTCGTCTATCTGATGGGGACGTTGCGATGAGCGCTCATGATCATGCCGGTCACGACCACGCGCATGGTGGCGCCGCGCACGGCTCGCTGAAGGGCTATCTGATCGGCTTCTTCCTGTCGGTGATCCTCACCGCCATTCCTTTCTGGCTGGTGATGGACGGCGTCATCGACAACAAGCAGGCCACGGCCGTCATCATCATGGCCTTCGCCGCGGTGCAGATCGTCGTACACATGATCTTCTTCCTGCACATGAACCCGGCCTCCGAGGGCGGATGGTCGATGCTGGCGCTCATCTTCACGGTGATCCTCGTCGTCATCGTGCTGAGCGGCTCGCTCTGGGTGATGTACCATCTCAACGCCAACATGATGCCCGGGCTCCACGAGATGCGGGAGATGCCATGAGCCCTGTTTCGGGCGTGGGGAGGGCCAATCTCAAGGCAGAAGTCACGGTCGGCCTGGCAGATACATGCGCTCACGCCGCGCCGTCGAAAGGCTCCGCGTCGCGCTTCTTGCTTGCGCTGCTCGGACTTGTCGGCGTTCTGGTGTTTCTTGGGCTCGGCATCTGGCAGCTGGAAAGACGGGTCTGGAAGCTCGACCTGATCGCCCGCGTCGACCAGCGCATCCATGCTCCGGTCGTCGATGCGCCAGGACCCGCGACATGGGCTGATATCAACGCGGCCGGCTATAAATATCGCCATGTACGCCTCACCGGCAGTTTCTCCGGCGGAGCCAACACGCTGGTGCAGGCGGTGACCGAGCTTGGAGGCGGCTATTGGGTGCTGACGCCGATGCGCGACGATCGCGGGTTCACGGTCCTCGTCAACCGCGGCTTCGTTCCGCAGGAGCGCAAGGCCGAATTTCAACAAGAGAGCGGCGGCCCGAGGTCGCCTACGGCGATTGACGGGCTGCTGCGCATCAGCGAACCCGGCGGCGGCTTCCTGCGCAGCAACGATCCGGCTGCCAACCGCTGGTATTCGCGCGACGTGGCGGCAATCGCCAAGGCGCGCGGCCTGACCGATGTCGCGCCTTATTTCATCGACGCCGGGGCATCCCGCGCGGACAGCTGGCCGCGCGGCGGCCTGACTGTCGTCACCTTCCGCAACAGCCACCTTGTCTATGCTCTGACCTGGTTCGCCCTGGCAGCGATGCTGGCGATCGCCATCGCCAGGCCGATTTTTGCCCGGCGTCGGAAGCGGGACGCGGCAAGATGAACATCTCGATCGCGCGGCTTCATCACCGGAAGCCGTTCCGAGCGGCTCCTCTTGCCGGCCACGGAGGCGCCGCCTCGAACGCCGACGTTACGAACAGGAAGAACCTGCTGCTTCTCATCCACTTGCGTTGGCTGGCGGTGGCGGGGCAGGTGCTGACCATTCTGGTGACGCAATACTGGTTCGCCATCCCGCTGCCGCTTACCGGGATGGCTGGCGTGGTGCTGTTCCTCGTCGGGTTGAACATCTTCAGCCTGCTCGCCCTGCGCGGCAATCGCCGTATCTCCAACGGCCAGCTTTTCGTCGCGCTGATTTTCGACATGGCGGCGCTGACCACGCAGCTCTATCTGAGCGGCGGCGCCTCGAACCCGTTCGTGTCGCTCTATCTGCTGCAGATCACGCTCGGCGCAGCGCTGCTGGCGCCATGGTCGACCTGGATCCTGGTCGTGGCCGCCTCGGCCTGCTTCGTCTTCCTCATCTTCGTCTTCCAGCCGATCGCGCTCCCGCATCACGGCGGCAGCGACCTCCTGGCGCTGCATCTGCGCGGCATGTTCATCTGCTTCGTGCTGGCGGCCGGCCTGATCGTGATCTTCATGACGCGCATCAACCGCAACCTGCGCGAACGCGATGCCTATCTCGCGGACCTGCGCCAGCGTTCGGCTGAGGAAGACCACATCGTGCGCATGGGCCTGCTCGCCTCCGGCGCCGCGCATGAACTGGGCACCCCGCTCTCGACCATATCCGTCATCCTGTCCGACTGGCGCCAGATGCAGGGCGTCAAGCGCAACCGTGAGCTTGCCGAGGACGTGGCCGAGATGCAGGCGCAGATCGAGCGCTGCAAAAGCATCGTGACCGGCATCCTCATGTCCTCCGGCCAGGCGCGGGGAGAAGGCACGATCCGCACCACGATCCGCCACTTCCTCGACGACCTCGTCCAGGAGTGGCATGTCAGCCGCCAGCCTTTCAGGCTGGACTTCAGCAACGGGTTCCAGCCGGACGAGCCGATCGTGTCCGACACGGCGCTGCGGCAAGTGATCTTCAATGTGCTCGACAATGCGCTGGAAGCATCGCACGATTGGGTCGGCATCGCTGCCGAGCGGCAGGATGAGAAGCTGGTGTTCACCGTCAAGGATCGCGGACCAGGTTTCGACAAGGATATTCTGGCCGGGCTCGGCCAGCCCTATATGTCGAGCAAGGGGCGTCCGGGCGGCGGCCTTGGCCTCTTCCTGGTGTTCAATGTCGTGCGCAAGCTCGGCGGCGACGTTTCAGCGCGCAACATGGAGGAGGGCGCCTGCGTTACCCTTTCGCTGCCGCTGGCGGCGCTGACCGATGGAGACGATCGTGAAACCTGATCGATCCTTGTTCATTGTCGAGGACGACGCGACTTTCGCGCGCACGCTCAAACGCTCGTTTGAGAAGCGCGACTACGACGTCGTGGTCTGCCATGACCGCGACGCCGTGATGGCCGCGCTGGAAAAGGCCGTTCCGGCCTATGCCGTCGTCGACCTCAAGCTCGGAGCAGGATCGGGACTCGAATGCGTCAAGCTGCTCGGCGCCCGCAACCCGTCTACGCGGATCGTCGTATTGACGGGGTTTGCCAGCATCGCCACTGCGGTCGAGGCGATCAAGCTCGGCGCCTGCCATTATCTGGCCAAGCCCGCCAACACCGACGACATCGAAGCCGCCTTCGGCCGCGCCGAGGGCGATGTGTCGGTGCCGCTCACCAGCCGTCCCACCTCGATCAAGAACCTCGAATGGGAGCGCATCCACGAGACGCTGGTCGAGACCGGCTTCAACATCTCCGAAACCGCGCGCCGGCTCGGCCTCCACCGGCGCACACTCGCCCGCAAGCTCGAGAAGCGCGTGGTGCAATAACTATCCGACCGCCACGGCCAGCACCGAGACGCAGTCGCCCGCCTTGACCAGACCTGGAAAGTGACGCGCGGCGAGCAGCCCCGACATCCGGGCCCTGATCTCCTGCGGCGCCTGGCCGGTGCGGCCGAGCGGATGGATACGAGCGACGACGTGGCCGTCCTCCACAGGCTCGCCGAGATCGATCGTGGTCTCGATCATCCCGTCCTCCTCGGCGAAGGCGAAGCAATCGCCCGACGGCATGTCGAGCCACTGGGTTCTGCCCTTCTCGACCGCACCATCGACGATGCCGCCATGGCGAAGCACGTTGAGGATGCCGCGCCGGGCAATCCGCACCGTCTCCGCGCGAGAGGTTCCGCCGCCGCCGAGCTCGGTGGTGACGAAGACCCTGCCCATTTCCTCGGCGGCCGTGTCATACATGCCGACCGCGTCGATCTCGGTCATGCGCATCGAGAACGGCGCCGAGAAGGCTTCGACGGCGGCGAAGGCTTTTTTCTCCTGCGCCTTGTCCGGCAGCGTGTGCGCGGCGCAGAAGGGCACGAAATCCAGCGTCTTGCCGCCGGAATGGAAGTCGAAGACGAGGTCCGCGCGCGGCAGCAATTCGCGTTGAAAGTAGTCGGCGATCTTTTCCGTCACCGTGCCGTCGGGACGGCCGGGAAAAGAGCGGTTCATATTGCCCTTGTCGATCGGCGAGGTGCGCGTGCCGGCCCGGAACGCCGGATAGTTCATTGCCGGCACGATGATGATCGTGCCGGAGACTTGTTTCGGATCGAGCGTGCGGGCGAGCTCGTAAAGCGCCAACGGCCCTTCATACTCGTCGCCGTGATTGCCGCCGGTCAGCAGCGCCGTCGAGCCCTTGCCGTTGCGTACGACGCAGACCGGGATCATCACCGACCCCCAGGCAGAATCGTCGCGGCTGTAGGGCAGGCGCAGGAAGCCGTGCTGGACGCCGTCGCGCTCGAAGTCGACGGTCGGCGCGATGGGCGATGGACGCAGAGCTGACATCGGCCTCAGTCCTTCACGAAGAGCTTGCGCGGCACATTGGCCAGGCATTCGACGCCGGTGTCGGTGATCAGGATCGACTCTGTGATTTCCAGCCCCATCGTCTCCAGCCACAGGCCGGTCATGAAGTGGAAGGTCATGCCGGGCTTGAGCTCGGTGCGGTCGCCGGGGCGCAGGCTCATGGTGCGCTCGCCCCAGTCCGGCGGATAGGAGATACCGATCGGGTAGCCGGTGCGGTTGTCCTTGACGATGCCGTATTTCTTCAGGACGGCGAAGAAGGCATTGGCGATGTCCTCGCAGGAGTTGCCGGGCTTGGCGGCGGCCAGGCCCGCCTCCATGCCTTCCAGCGTCGCCTTCTCGGCGTCGAGGAAGGCCTGCGTCGGCTTGCCGAGGAACACGGTGCGCGACAGCGGGCAATGATAGCGGTTGTAGCAACCGGCGATCTCGAAGAACGTGCCTTCATTCGCCTTCATCGGCTTGTCGTCCCAGGTGAGATGCGGTGCGGAAGCATCGGCACCCGAAGGCAGCAGCGGCACGATCGCCGGATAATCACCGCCGATGCCGGCGACGCCGCGCGTGCCGGCATCGTAGATCTCGGCGACGAGATCGCATTTGCGCATGCCGACTTCTATCCTGTCGACAATGCGCTGGTGCATCGCCTCGACGATGCGGGCGGCGTTGCGCATGTATTCGATCTCGGTCGGGCTCTTCACCGCGCGCTGCCAGTTGACCAGCGCGGTGGCGTCGGCGAAGCGGGCGTTGGGCAAGTGCTTCTGCAGCGACGCGAAGGCGGCGGCCGAGAACCAGTAATTGTCCATCTCAACGCCGATGGAGAGCTTGTCCCAGCCGCGTTCGGCCAGCACGCTGGCAAGGTAGTCCATCGGATGCCGCTCGGTCGACTGCACATAATGGTCGGCGTAGCCGATGATGTTGTCATGCGCGAGATAGGCGGTGCGCTTGGCGCCGTTGGCATCCTGGCCGCGTCCGTACCAGACCGGCTCGCCGGAAGGCGGCACGATGACCGCCTGATGCACGTAGAAGGACCAGCCGTCATACCCCGTCAGCCAGGCCATGTTGGAGGGATCGCTGACGATCAGCAGATCGACGCCCTTGGCCTCCATGGCCTTCCGCGTCTTGGCGAGGCGATCGGCAAATTCGCTCCGCGAGAATTTCAGATTTGGTTGCATTGTTCTTGGTCCTCGTTTGTTGGGCCTCGCGGCCGGGCATCAGCTTTCGAAAATGGTTCCGGCCTTCGCCGCCCGCGCGCGGTCTCGGGCCAAAGTAGCGATCGCGGTATCCTGAACGCCGGTGCCGGTGAGGTCGGCGATGGTGATGTCGCTTGCCGCGCGCCGGCCGTGCTTGCCGCCGGCAATGATCTGGCCGAGTTCGGTGACCTCGGCGTCGGCTGCGAAAACCGCAGCCTCGATCGCGTGATGGAGCTCGCCAAGGCGCCTTGTCTGCTTGGCGCTGTCGGCAACATAGAGGTCGGCCATGCGCAGGATCGCCGGCGCGATCTCGTTCTTGTGCTCGGCATCCGAGCCCATCGCGGTGATGTGTTGTCCGTCGGAAACGAAACCGGGCTTGATCAGCGGTTCGGTCGACGGCGTCGTGGTGACGATGATGTCGGCGCCGGCTGCCGCGTTCGCCGCATCCGGCTCGGCGCGAACCATGATGCCCAGCCTGTCGCGCAGGCGGGCGGCGGTTGCTTCGGCCTTGGCGGCATCGCGCGCCCAGATACGCGCTTCCTCGATCGGCCGCACGAGGCGCAGCGCTTCCAATTGCAGGCCGGCCTGCAAACCGGCGCCGAAGATCGCCGCGACCTTGGAGTCCTCGCGCGACAGATGCCTGGCCGCGACAGCGCCAGCAGCGGCTGTGCGGATATCGGTCAGATAACCATTGTCGAGCAGCAGCGCCTCGACCACGCCGGTCTTGGCCGAAAGCAGCACCATCATGCCGCCGCCGCTCGGCAGGCCGAGCTTCGGATTGTCGAAGAAGCCGGAGCTGATCTTGACGGCCAAGCCGTCTATGCCCGGCACATAGGCGGACTTCACGTCGACCTCGCCGCGATGCTCGGGAATGTCGAGCCTCAAGATCGGCGGCATCGCCACCGGCAGCGTGGCCAGGGCGCGAAAGGCGTTCTCGACGCAAGCGACGGCGTCGAGATCAAGCGTCACGATCTTGCGCAGTTCTGCTTCGGTGAGAATTGTCATACGGTTCATGCGGCGCGCTCCGTTGCGGAGGATTCGCCGCAGACGATGCGGCGGTGCAGGCTCATGTCGATGTTGCGGCCGGAAAGGATGAGCACAGTCGGGCCGCTCACTTTGACCTTGCCGGCTAGCAGCGCGCCGATGCCGACGGCGCCCGCGCCCTCGACGATCTCGCGCTCCTCTTCATAGACATGGCGAATGCCGGCCGCGATCTCGTCCTCGGCAAGCAGGACCACGTCGTCGAGCAGGTCGCGGCACATGGCGAAGGTCAGCTGGTTGTCGAGGCCGATGCCGCCGCCGAGCGAGTCCGCCAGCGTCGGCAGTTCCTCGACCTGCACCGGCCGACCTGCGTCGAGGCTGGCTTTCATTGCCGCGCCCCGCGCCATCGAGCTGCCGATGACTTTCGTGCCCGGGCTCACGCCTTTGACTGCCGCCGCGACGCCGGCCGCGAGCCCACCGCCGGAGAGCGGCACCAGCACGCATGCTGCGTCCGGAACCTGCTCCATGATTTCCAGCCCAAGCGTGCCTTGGCCGGCGACGATGTCGGGATGATCGAAGGGCGGCAGCATGACCAGCCCTTCCTCCGCCACCAGCCTGTCGACCTCCTGCTGGGCGTCGTCCTGGCTGTTGCCGACAATGCGGACATCGGCGCCGAGGCGGCGGATGGCATCGAGCTTGTTCTCGGGCACCAGCCTCGACATGCAGATCACCGCGCGCATGCCTTCGAGCTTGGCCGCATGCGCCAGCGCGCGGCCGTGATTGCCGGTCGAGGCGGCGACGACGCCGCGCGATTTTTCTTCCGGGCTCAGGGCGGCGATGGCATTGGAAGCGCCGCGCAGCTTGAAGGCGCCGGTGGTCTGGTGGTGCTCCAGCTTGAGATGAACCGGGCTGCCGGTGCGCTCCGACAGGCTTTGCGACAACACGACGGGTGTCCGCTCGACCTTGCCGGCAATGCGTTCGCGCGCGGCGCGAATATGCTGAAGCGTAACTGGCATTTCGATCACGGGCATTACGATCACTGGGCCAGCGGCTTAGTCCACAAGCGGCCGAACTCCGGTCGCGGCGTGTCGTCGCCGCAAAGCCGCAGGCAGTTCCAGGCGCTGGCCTGGTTGCTGGTGACGACCGGACGCCCGATCGCCTCTTCCATACCCGGCACCGCGAGCGCGGCGCGCAGCGCGGTGCAGGAGACGAACAGCGCATCGGCCTGCGGATGCGTGACCTTGCGCGCCATCTCGATGAGGGAAGCCGGCCTGATGCGCGCCATCTCGCGGTCATCCTCGAAGCCGAGGCAGGTGAAGCTCTGGATGTCGAAGCCATGCGCGGCGAAATAGGCGGCCATCGGCCGGCTGGTCTCGACGGTGTAGGGGGTCAGGATGCTGATGCGCTTCACGCCGAAGGCGCTCAGCCCGCGCATACCGGCCATCGGCGGCGTGACCACGGGCACGCCGGGCTTGGCCGCCTGGATCGCAGCTTCAATCTCGGCATCGCCGATCACCACGGAAGCGGAGGTGCAGGAGTAGCAGACGGCATCGAGCGTCTCGTCCGGCAGGATCAGCGCCGCGCCCGCCGAAAGCGAAGGCTGCATCTTGCGCAAATTCTCCGGCGTCGTTGGATTGGCGTAGGGAATGCGTGCGACATAGACGCCGATCCGCTCGCTCGCCACCATGCGGCGGAAATCCACCTCGCTGGTGTGGTCGGTGGCCAAGGCGATCAGGCCGACGCGCTTTTCCAGCGGACGTGCGTCAAGCGCGGGGCGCGCCGTTTCGAGCCGGATCTCGGGCAATGCTTTCATGACTTTCATCTTTCGATCCTGCCGTAGCGATGCTCCAGCCAGCGCAACAGCACGACGGAGCAGAGGCTGATGACGAGGAAGAAGGCGCCGACCAGCGTCATCGGCTCGATATAGCGGTAATAGGTGTTGGCGACGCTCTTGGCCTGGTTCATCAGCTCAAGCACGGTGATCGCCGAGAGCAGCGGCGTCTCCTTGAACATGGCGATGAAGTAATTGGCCAGGGCCGGGATCATCGGCGGGATCGCCTGCGGCAGGATGATATGCATCCAGGTGTGGCGTCCGTTGAGATTGCAGGCCTTGGCCGCCTCCCACTGGCCGCGCGGAACATTGTCGATGCCGGCGCGATAGACCTCGGCCGTGTAGGTGCCGTAGTGCAGGCCAAGCCCGATCACGCCGGCCACCAGCGGCGGCAGCAGGATGCCGATGTCGGGCAGCACGTAGAAGATGAAATAGAGCTGCACCAGTAGCGGCGTGCCGCGGATAAACTCGGCGAACCAGCCGACCCTGCGCGCGACGATGCGGTTCTCCGAGCGCCGCGCCAGCGCGATCCCGAGCCCCACGATCGCCGCCAGGACCGAGCCCAGAATGGTCGCCAATATGGTGATCTTCACGCCCTGGATCAGAGTCGGCATGATCTCCCAGACGAAGTTCCAATCCCAGTCCATTATTTGGCCCAGTCCATCAGATGCGCACTCCATCAAGGCCGCGCGCCATGCGGCGTTCAAGCGTGCGCACGCCCCAGGAGATGATCAGCGCCAGCGCGAAATAGATGATCAGCACGGATAGGAACGGCATCAGCGTGCTGCCGGTCTGCGAACGCACCACCTGCGCCTGGAAGGTCAGGTCGGCGAGCGAGATCAGCGAGACGACCGAGGTCGCCTTGAGGAGCTCGATCGCGTTGTTGCCGAAAGTCGGCAGCATGACGAGCAGCGCCTGCGGCAGGATCACGTGCCGCATGCCCTGCCAGCGGCCGAGATTGAGCGCCGTGCAGGCCTCATATTGCTCGCGGCCGACTGACAGGATGGCGCCGCGCACAACTTCCGCCGCATAGGCGCCGACATTCAAGCCCAGCGCCAGGACGCCGGCCTGCAGCGGCGTCAGCGACAGGCCGGCGAAGGGCAGCACGAAATAGGCCCAGAACAGCTGCACGAAAATCGAGGTGCCGCGGAAGAATTCGATATAGGCCGTGGCGATCGCGCGCAGGAGGAAGAAGCGCGATACGCGCCCCATGCCGGCAAGGAAAGCCATGATGAGCGCAAGCACTGACCCCATCAGCGTCAGCTCGATGGTGACAAGCGCTCCCTGCAATATCAGGCCGAGATAGCCGGACCACTGGGTCATAGGGTTCCAACGTTTGCGTTCTTGGCCCCTTCTCCCCGTTTACGGGGAGTTGAGGAGCGGTTCGCGCAGCGAACGAAAAGCCAATTGCTTGGCTTTTCGAGCGACGAAAGCCGGCAGGCAGATGAGGGGCAGCGCAAACTTGCGAAAGTACGGCGCCGCCCCTCATCCGTCACTTCGTGACACCTTCTCCCCGTGAACGGGGAGAAGGAAGGGTGCGCACTTCCTTCGCCGCGCAGAGCTTCTCGCGGGTCGTCGACATCGCCGCCTTGGCGGAGAAGCCGTAGGGCTCGATGATCTTGGCGAACTCGCCGGACTTCTTCAGCTTGGCGAGCTCGACGTCATAGGCGTCGCGCAGCGCCTCGTCGCCCTTCTTGAAAGCGGCGCCGTCGCAATAGACCGGAGCTCCCTGCACCGGCGCGATCACTTCGAGGTTCGGATCATTGGCCTTCTTCATCAGGTCGTTGATCGACAGAACCGGCAGCGAATAGGCGTCGATGCGGCCGTCCTGCACCATCTTCAGGCCGCTCTGGCCGTCCGGCACGACGACCACGCGATCGCGCGGCACGCCGGCATTGAGCGCCAGCTTCTCCTCGGTGCCGCCGCCGGGCGCGCCGACGGTGGCGGAGCTGTCCTTGGCGATATCCTCATAGCTCTTGAAGCCTTTCGGATTGCCCTTCTTCACCAGCATCGCCTCGGCGTCGCACAGCACCGGTTCGGAATAGGCGACCGCCGCGCAACGCTCCGGCTTCATGAACAGGCCGGCGGTGACGACGTCGAAGCGTCCAGCCTGCAGGCCGGGGATCATGGCGCCATATTCGGAGATGGAGGCAACGATGTCGTTGACGCCGAGACGCTTGAAGATCTCGCGCGCCACGTCCGGCGCCGCGCCCGAGACCTTGCCGTCCGCGGCCACCGCCGTATAGGGCGGCTCGTTGGCGATGGCGACGCGGGCAAAGCCTTGCTGCTTGAGCTGCTCCAGCTTTGCATCGTCGGCCGAACGCGCGCCGGAGGCGAGCAGCATCGTACTCACTGCGAGGCCGGCGACGCCAGCCAGAATGCCAAGTTTCTTCATCGTTCCCAACTCCTTGTTTCTGTTATTGGTTTGCTCGGTTCGGGACGGCCTTGGGCCGCCCGTGGACGGCTTGCGCCGCCCGTCTGCATAGCGGTCAGACGCGATGTCCGGCCGCGATGATCTTCTTCAGGAAGCTCTGCGTTCTTTCCTGTTTGGGATGGCGGAAAATCTCATCGGGCTTGCCTTCCTCGACGATCCTGCCGCGGTCGAAGAACAGCACGCGGTCGGCGAAGTCGTGGGCGAAGCCCATCTCGTGGGTAACCAGAAGCATCGTCATGTCGGTCTCGGCCGCGAGCTTGCGCATGACGTTGAGAACTTCCTCGACGAGCTCAGGATCGAGCGCCGAGGTCACTTCGTCGAACAGCATGATCTTGGGTGACAGCGCCAACGCGCGCGCGATCGCCACGCGCTGCTTCTGGCCGCCGGAAAGCTGCGCCGGCATCGCTTTCGCCTTGTCGGCGAGGCCCACCATGTCGAGCAGTTCCATCGCCCGTTTCTCGGCGGCGGCGCGCGCGACGCCCTTGGTCAGCATCGGCGCCAGCGTCACGTTGTCCATGACGCATTTGTGCGGAAAGAGATTGAAGAGCTGGAAGACCATGCCGATCTTCTGGCGCATCCTGGCCAGGTGGCGCTCGTCGGCCGGCAGCAGCTGGCCGTTGCGCTCCATGTGGTAGAGCTGCTTGCCATCGACCTGGATGTGGCCGCCGTCGATCTTCTCCAAGGTCATCAGGATGCGCAGGATCGTCGTCTTGCCGGAGCCGGACGGACCGATCAGCGCCAGCTTCTCGCCGGGCATCACCTGCATCGACAAACCGTCCAGCACCTTGAAGGTGCCGAAGCTCTTCGAAATCGCATCGACCTTGATGATGGGCGCGGGCAATCCATTTCCCCGTTGCTGGAGAAGCCTATGCCCTTAACGATGCGAAACGTACCAAATCATGTCAATTAGGAAACTAATATCATGACAATATTTCCGGCGCGGCACAATTTCAGGGCAATCTGGACTCCTTTTGTGCATCAGATGGCGAGCAGGAGATGCTCCGGATCGCCGAGCAGCAGCTTGGCGACAACGCTCAGGCCCACCCGCAGTTCCCCCTCTGTGGTCGATCCGAGCGAGATGCGCACGGCCGGATGCCATGGCGTGTCAGCGATGCGGAACGAAGTGCCCGGCGCGATCGCCACGCCGCGCAGGCGCGCTTGAGAGACAAAGCTTTCCTCGGCGCGGTCGCCCGGCAGCTCCAGCCACAGATGCAGCCCGTCGCGATGGACGCGGTAATCGACGCCCACCAGCATTTCGGCGGCAATCTCCTGGCGTCGCCTCAGCGCCGCGCGCTGCCAGTTGACCAGTTCCATCGCCGTGCCGTCGTTCACCCAGCGCGTCGCGATCTCCGCCACCATCGGGGTCGCCATCCAGTTCGAGACGAGGTGGCGGTTGGCGACGGCGGCGACATAGCGGTCCGGCACCGCCAGATAACCGATGCGCAGGCCGGGCACGGTGATCTTGGTGAAGGAGGTGACGTAGAGCGTCCGCTCCGGCGCAAACGCGGCGACCGCCGGCGGCCGGCCTTCGACCAGCGGCCCCAGCACGTCGTTCTCGATGATGGCGATGTCGTGCTTGCGCGCGACCGCGGCGATCTGCTCGCGGCGGGCGGCGTCCATCAGGGTCGCCGTGGGGTTTATCACCGAGGGCTGCACGAAGACGGCGCGAATGTCGGAGAGACGGCAGGCCTCGTCGAGCGCCTCGGGGATCAGCCCGTTGCCGTCGATCGGTAGCCCTTCCAGGTTGAAGCCAAGATAGCGCGCAAGTGGCACCAGCGTGTGGTGGCCGATCGCCTCCGTCGCGACCGTCGAGCCGGGTGGCGCCACGCTCATCAGCGCCACAGTCATGCCGGCGGTGGCGCCGTTTGTGAGGCTGATGTTCTGCGGCGACGCCTCCAGCCCGCAAAGCTTCAACCACTCGACAGCCACCGCGCGGTGGCGCGGGAAAACCATGTTCGGCCGGAACGACAGGGCCGAGCTTGACGGCAGGTTCTCGGCGAGCCAGCCCAGCGCCTGCTTCAGTTTTTCCAGATGCATCGGCTCGCAGACCGGCTTCAGGATGGAAAGGTCGATGACCTCGCCCAGCCGTTCCGGGATGTAGGGCGGCTCCGGTTCCCGGCGCTGCGTCTGCACGAAGCTGCCGCGGCCGACCTCGCCGGAAATCAGGCCGCGGCGGATCAGTTCCTCATAGGCGCGGCTGACCGTCTGAACCGAGAGTTTCAGGTCGTCGGCCAGGCGGCGGTGCGTCGGCAGCCGCGTGCCATTGGCCAGCCGCCCGTCATGGATCGCGCGCGCGAACTGATCGGCCAGCGAGAGATAGGCCGGGCGGCGGATGAGAGCAGGGTCAGGCTGCCATAATGTCATGACTTATTAGAGATCGAAATCAGTGCAATTGACAATCGAAATAATGCATCGTCATGTTGTCCTGAACGAAAGGCGGATACCGCATGGCGGCAGCGAAGCTCGACCCGATCGACCTCAGGATTCTCGACGCCATCCAGCGTGACGGGCGCATCACCAAGCTGGCGCTGGCCGAGAAGGTCGGCCTGTCGCCGACGCCGTGCTGGATGCGGCTGCGCAAGCTGGAGAAAGTCGGCATCGTCTCCGGCTATCACGCCGCGGTCGCCATGCGCGTCATCGCGCCGGTGGCGACGGTGCTGATGGAGGTGACCCTGGCCAACCATCGCCAGGCCGACTTCGATCGCTTCGAGCGCGTGGTGCGCGATGTTCCGGAGATCGTCGCCTGCTGGTCTGTGGGCGGCGGCGTCGATTACGTGCTGAAGGTCATGGCGCGCGACATCGATGCCTATCAGCGGCTGGTCGACAGCCTGCTCGAACGCGAGATCGGCATCGACCGCTACTTCACCTACATCGTCACCAAGACGGTCAAGGATGAGACCGTGCTGCCGGTGGCCGACCTGCTGCCGGAGCAAGGGTGAGGGCTCAGCGAAGCCCCCTCATCCGGCCACTTCGCGGCCACCTTCTCCCCAAGGGGAGAAGAGGTTGGCGCCGGGCGCTTACCTGCTCCTCTCCCCTTGGGGCTAGCGTGCGCACACATTTGCTTCGGGTTGATTTTGTGAGGCTAGAAGGAAGCCGTCTGTGATGGCGTTGAAGCGTCTGAGGCCGTGGGTGAAGGTGATGGGCCCTGGCGGGCGTTCCTTTTCGTAGCCGTTCCAGCCTCCGAGCCTGGCGATACACCAGGCGGCCCAGGCGAGCGTGTGCGTGGGGTGCGGGTTCTTCTGCTTTTGGGTCTTGCCTTCGAGCTTGGCGATGAGCGCTTGCAGGACGGTGATCTCAGAGGGGTCGAAGAGCCGCGCGGCCTGGAAGGTCTGGCCCGGCGAAACCACGCCCGTGTACGAGCTGCATGACCCTGGTGGCGACGACCAGAGCGGCGGCGGCCAGACGTTCGAGTGCGTCGCCATCGGCGATGAGACTTTCCTCCAGATCGATGGCCTGCGACTTCACAGTCCGGAACAGCTGCTCGACGCTCCAGCGCGAGCGATAGAGGTCGACGATGCGGCAGGCATCGGCAAGCGTTTCGACGCTGTGGGTGGTCAACAGCCGCCAGATCACCGCGTCCTTGGCCGAAGGTGGATCGATCTCACGCACTTCCACCATGTTGAGCGAGAGTTTGCGCGGATCGCGGCTGTCGGCGCCAAGGCGGGGCTGACGCAAGCTCACCGCGGTGAAGCGAACGGCCAGTTCGACGATGCGAGCCGGCCGGCCGGGTCGGGCCTGCAGCTCGAAGGCAACGCGGCCGGCTTCCGGCGTCTTGGCGATCGCGCCGAACAGGCGCTCGCCCCGCGTGCCCAAGGCCCGATCCCGCACAGCACGGATGAGCACATGGGTGCGCTCGTCGGGCAGCCTTGCAAACACTTCGTAGATGTCGGCCTCGCGGTCGCCGATCACCGTCATCTGCGGCGTGTCGGTCAGCGCCTGGCATGCCGCCTTGGCGGTGCCGATCCATTTGTGGCTTTCCTTGGCTTCGATCGGCAGCGCCTGGTAGTCATCCGCCTTCTTGGCCTCGCGCCGCCGCCAGATCGTGGCGCCTGCAAGGCCAAGGACAGAGCCGTCCACGGCATCCACGGCCAGCGCCGGATGCACGAACAGCCCGATATCCGTGCCATTGCCGACACGACCGAGGCCGCGCTTGCGTGAAGCCTTGGCTTCATAGTTGATCTCGCTGCTGTCCTCGATGATCAGCACGTGGCGCCCGGCGGCCAGTTCGGCGGTTCGGGCCGCAGCCGTGCGGACGATCTCTTGCGTGCTCACGTGGCGATTGCGGAACAGGCGCGTGAACGCGACCTTCTCGGCGCGCGTGTCGACCAGCCGGCGCATGCCCGTGCTGACACGCGCAAACATGCGCTCCAGAACCATGCTCCCCTTTTTTGCAAGCGCAGGTCGCCGAAGTAGCCAAGCAACGAAGCCATCGTCGAAACCTCCTGAATCAACAATGGCAGCTACAGAATCACATACGATTCAAACGCTTCAAGCCTTTTTCCGACGCCGCTTCTTCACACTTGACCACACAACGAAGCAAATGTGTGCGCACGCTAGCCCCTTGGGGAGAGGTCGGATTGCCCCGAATTGCCCTTCGCAATTCGGTTGGCAATCCGGGTGAGGGGGAATCCTACTCAGCCGCATCTAGACAGATCGTCTACGTTCGCCGGCCAACAGAGACAATCTCTCTACATCGGACCGCCGAAACAGCCTCTTTGTCTCGATCGCGCGACTAGTCTCTCCCTATCGCCTCGACACCGGGAGACCTGACTGATGTCCGCGCATTTTGCCCGCACCAACCGCCATGAAGCGCTCGACCGCCTCGCCGATCGCCGCCTGCTGCGCGGGCTCGCCTATGTCGACGGCCACTGGACGGCAAGCGAGGCGGCGGCAAGTTTTGAAGTCATCGATCCGGCGACCGGCGCTACCGTCGCCTTTGTGGCGGCACTCGATGCCGCCCAGACGACGACGGCGATCAACGCTGCGTCTCGTGCGTTTCCCGGCTGGCGGGCGCTGTTGCCGCAGGAACGCTCGAAAATCTTGCGAAAATGGTTCGACCTGATCATCGCCGCCAAGGACGACCTGGCGCTGCTGATGACGCTCGAGCAGGGCAAGCCGCTGAAGGAATCGCTGGGCGAGATCGACTACGCCGCTTCCTTCGTCGAGTGGTATGCCGAGGAAGCGAAACGCCTCAACGCCGAGAGCGTCACCAGCCATCTGCCGAATGCCGAAATGTCGGTACGCCGCGAGCCGCTCGGCGTGGTCGGCGTGGTCACGCCGTGGAATTTCCCGTCGGCCATGCTCACCCGCAAGGCCGCGGCCGCGCTTGCCGCCGGCTGCACGGTGGTGGCGCATCCGTCCTCCGATACGCCGCTGTCGGCCCTGGCGCTGGCCGAGCTTGGCGAGCGCGCCGGGCTGCCGGCCGGCGTCTTCAACGTCATCACGGGTGATGCGCGCACCATCGTTGGCGCCATGTGCGCCGACGCCAGGGTCCGCGCGATGAGCTTCACCGGATCGACCGACGTCGGCCGGCTGATCGCCGCGCAGAGTGCCGCTACGATGAAGCGCCTGGTCATGGAGCTCGGCGGCCACGCGCCGCTGATCGTCTTCGACGACGCCAACGTCGAGAAGGCCGTGGCAATCGCGCTCGACGCCAAATTCGCCACCTCCGGCCAGGATTGCCTCGCCGCCAACCGCATCTATGTGCGGCGGCCGATCTATGACCGCTTCTGCGCCGCTTTCGAGCGCCGCATCGAGAAGCTTCGCGTTGGCAATGGGCTGTCCGCGGACGCCGAGATCGGGCCGTTGATGCATGAGCGCGCGGTCAAGAAGGTCGAGGAGCAGGTGGCCGATGCGCTCACCCGTGGCGCGCGCTGCCTGACCGGCGGCAAGCGCCACGCTGCCGGCCCGCTGTTTTACCAGCCGACGCTGCTTGTCGATGTGCCGGACGAAGCGCTGATCATGCGTGAGGAGACGTTTGGGCCCGTGGCCGCTGTGACGCCGTTCGACGACGAGGCCGAAGTCGTCGCCCGCGCCAATGCCACCGAATACGGCCTCGTCGCCTATGTCGTCACCGAGAACGGCGCTCAGCAGGCGCGCATGGGGCGTGCGCTGGACTACGGCATGGTTGCGATCAACCGCGTCAAGATCACCGGCGCGCCGATCCCTTTCGGCGGCGTCAAGCAATCCGGGGTCGGCCGCGAAGGCTCGCGCCACGGCCTCGAAGCCTTTACCGACCTCAAATACCTCTGCCTCGACGTAGCCTAAGCTGCGCAGGCCCTCATTCTCGTCAGGAGTCAAAAAATGCTCGAACAGTCCAACGAACTCTCCGCCTGGGATCGCGACCACTTCTTTCATCCCTCGACGCATATGGGCACGCACGCGCGCGGCGAGTCGCCGGCGCGCATCATGGCCGGCGGCGAAGGCGTCACCGTGTGGGACAACACCGGCAAGAAGAGCATCGATGCCTTCGCCGGCCTCTACTGCGTCAATGTCGGCTATGGCCGCCAGAAGATCGCCGACGCCATCGCAAGCCAAGCGAAGAACCTCGCCTACTACCACGCCTATGTCGGCCACGGCACCGAGGCATCGATCACGCTTGCCAAGATGATCATCGACCGTGCGCCGAAGGGCATGAGCCGAGTCTATTTCGGCTTGTCCGGCTCCGACGCAAACGAGACCAACATCAAGCTGATCTGGTACTACAACAACGTGCTCGGCCGGCCGGAAAAGAAGAAGATCATCTCGCGCTGGCGCGGCTACCATGGCTCGGGCGTGATGACCGGCTCGCTGACCGGGCTGGAGCTGTTCCACAACGCCTTCGACCTGCCGCGCGCGCCGATCCTGCACACCGAGGCGCCCTATTATTTCCGCCGCGCCGACCGTTCGATGAGCGAGGAACAGTTCTCGCAACATTGCGCCGACAAGCTCGAGGAGATGATCCTCGCCGAAGGACCGGACACGGTCGCCGCTTTCATCGGTGAGCCGATCCTCGGCACCGGCGGCATCGTGCCGCCGCCGGCCGGTTACTGGCAGAAGATCCAGGCCGTGCTGGACAAATACGACGTGCTGCTCGTCGCCGACGAGGTGGTGACCGGCTTCGGTCGTCTCGGCACGATGTTCGGCTCCGACCATTACGGCATCAAGCCGGACCTGATCACCATCGCCAAGGGCCTGACCTCGGCCTATGCGCCGCTCTCTGGCGTCATCGTTTCCGACAAGATCTGGCAGGTGCTGGTCAAGGGCTCCGACAAGCTTGGCTCGCTCGGCCATGGCTGGACCTATTCGGCGCACCCGATCTGCGTTGCCGCGGGCGTCGCCAATCTAGAACTGATCGACGAGATGGACCTGGTGCGGAATGCCGGCGAGACGGGCGCCTACTTCCGCGCCGAGCTCGCCAAGGCTGTCGGCGACCACAGGAATGTCGGCGAGGTGCGCGGCGATGGCATGCTGGCCGCGGTCGAGTTCGTCAAGGACCGCGACGACCGCGTCTTCTTCGATCCGGCGCTGAAGGTCGGGCCGCAGATCGCCACGGCGCTGGCCGCCAGTGGCGTCATCGGTCGCGCTATGCCGCAGGGCGACATCCTCGGCTTCGCGCCGCCACTCTGCCTCACGCGCGAGGAAGCCGACATCGTCGTCGCCAAGACCGCCGACGCGGTGAACAGCGTTTTTGTGAGCCTCTGAGAAACGACATGAATGCCATGACCAGAACCGTTCCCACCATGGCCGCCGTGCAGCTTACCGGCCATGGCGGCCTCGAAAAGCTTGTCTACCGCACCGATGTGAAGGTGCCGGCACCTGCCGCCGGCGAAGTGCTGGTCAAGGTCAGCGCCTGCGGCATGAACAACACCGATGTCTGGGTGCGCCAGGGCGCCTATGGCACGGAGGAGGATGCGGCCGCGGTATCGACCTGGCGCCGGCAAGGCAACACGCTCACCTTCCCGCGCATCCAGGGCACCGACACGGTGGGCACCATCGTCGCCGTCGGCGACGGCGTGCCGGCGAGCCGCATCGGCGAGCGCGTGATGGTCGACTTCTCGATCTACAACCGCGACGACGATTCGCTGGCCGACATCGACTATATGGGCCATGGCCGCGACGGCGGTTACGCCGAATACCAGGCGCTGCCGGCGGAGAACGCGCATGTCGTCGACACCGACTTGAGCGATGTCGAGCTCGCCACTTTCTGCTGCGCCTATCTTACCGGCGAGCAGATGCTGGAGCGTGCCGCGCTGCGGGCCGGCGAGCGTGTGCTGGTCACCGGCGCCTCCGGCGGCGTCGGCTCAGGTATCGTGCAACTGGCCAGGGCGCGCGGCGCCATCCCCTATGCCGTCGTCGGCAAGGGCAAGGAGCAGGCCGTGCTCGACATCGGCGCCGAGAAGGTGATCACGCGCGGCGTGGCCGATCTGCCCGCCGCCGTCAACGAAGCGACCGGCGGCCAGCCCATCGACGTGGTCGCCGATCTCGTCGGCGGGACCATCTTCAACGACCTGCTGCGCATCCTGCGGCCCGAGGGCCGCTACACCACGGCGGGCGCCATTGCCGGGCCGGTCGTGCAGCTCGATTTGCGGACCATGTATCTGAAGCAGCTTCAGCTCCACGGCTCCAGCCAGGGCACGCGCGCCGACTTCAGCCGCATCGTCCGCTACATCGAGGAAAAGAAGATCAAGCCGCTGGTCGGCGGCGTCTACAAATTGTCGGACTTCCACCGCGCCCAGACCGACTTCATGGGCAAGGACTTCGTCGGCAAGCTGGTGGTGGTGCCCGATGCGATGTGGAGCGGGGCCTGATCCTGAAGGGAGCGCCCGGGCGGCTTCACCCGCCGCTATATCCAGCGCGGCGACTGCGGACGGCAAGCCGAAATACGCCGGGAAGTAAACGCCTTGCGGGCGTGCGTATTCGAGGACGCCCGGACAAACCGGGGCGTCCTCGCCTCGCGGCCGGCGATGCGCTTGCCCAGGTCATTGCGGCGTCCGGGCCTCTGAGCTATTTTAGCAGTTTATTGGATACGCCTGCCTGCCATCGCGGGCGCGTTCCTTGCCGCCTTGGCAGATTGTGAAGTCTTTAACAGACCGCGATGCTGCAAGCTGAATTCTTGTGGCTGACAGGTCATAGCGGTTGGGGATTTTGCCATGCTGCGACGCTACGCGCTGATTGCGGCCTTGATCGTCGTGGGCCTCACGACGGTGCAGGCCCAGGCCGATCGAAGGGTTGCGCTTGTCATCGGCAATTCGCAATACCGCGAAATCCCGGCGCTGAAGAATCCCGACAAAGATGCCGAGGACGTCTCGAACACCTTCCGTCTGGCCGGGTTCGATGTCTTCGTCGCCAAGGACCTCACCAAGCTCCAGTTCGAGAAGGAGTTCCGCAATTACCTCGCCGCGGCGGACGGCGCGGATCTGGCCGTCGTCTATTATTCGGGCCACGGCTTTCAGATCGGCGGCGAGAACTTCTTGATCCCGGTCGATGCGTCGCTCAAGGCTGCAGCCGACATCGAGGTCCAGGCGGTCAAGCTCGACGATGTCCTGCAGCAATTGCGCGCCAAATCGAGGATCCAGGTGATCATCCTCGATGCCTGCCGCAACAATCCTTTCCCGCGCAAGGACTACTGGCTGCGCGACCAGTTGATCGCGGCTGGCGGCACCGGCCTTGCGCAGGTGAAAAGCTCACTGAATACCCTTATCGCCTTCGCCACCGAGCCGGGCGCCGTCGCCTATGACGGCTCCGGCGATCTCAGCCCCTTCTCATCCGCCTTCTCCCGCCGCGCGCTGGCGCCGAACCAGGAGATACGCTCCGTCATGGCGGCCGTGCGCCGCGACGTGGTCGAGGCCACCAAGGGGGCGCAGGTTCCGTGGGAAAATTCCTCGCTGATCGACGAGGTGGTGCTGATGCGCCGAGCCAGCCGGCCGGCTTTGCCGCCGGTGCTGGAAAAGACCGTGCCGTCGGGCGTCGGACCGGTCGCGCTCGACCTGCCTGTGCCGGTCGATGTCGATGGCGGCGCGGTCACCATCAGCATCGAAAGGCCGCCGGCGCTGGGGCGTCTGATGCTGGACGGGAAGCCGGTCGCAACGGGCCAGCCGATAGAGGGCAAGGACCTGCCGCGGCTCCAGATTGACGTGCCGAAGGGCGCCGATGCCGAGGACCAGGTCGATATGCTGGCCTATGCCACGCATGACGAATGGGGCGGCGGATCGCAAGGCATCCTCGTGTTCCGGGTCAAGAACGGCGACAGCACCGCCGGCAAGCAGCTCGTGGCCTCGCTGGAGTCCGAGCAGAAGCAGCAGGTGGTGGAGCGCGGCATCCACATCGCCGGCGCCGCTGAAGCGATCGAGAACCACGATGTGAACGTTCCGGTCGGTGTCGGTCCGGTTCCGCTGAAGCTGGATTTGCCGACCAAGGATCCGGCGGTCAGCGTGAAGCTCGCGAGCTATCCGGCAACCGGGACGCTGTCCCTGCCGGATCGGACCCTGTCGCCGCAGTCGAGCCTGACGGCCGATGAAGTCGATAAACTGCGCTACGAGCCGCAGATAGGCACTGTCCAGCCATTGATAGTCGGCGTCGAAATCACGGCCGACAACACACCGTCAAAGCCGGCGACGATGAAGCTGTCGCCCAGCGTCGATCCGTGCGACCAGAAGGCAGGCGAGCCTTTGGACCTGCAGGGCGTCGTCCCCGGCCTGTTGCCGAATGAGATCGGCGCCGGCGCGGTGGACGCCTGCCAGGCGGCGGTGAAGGCCTATCCCGATGTCGCGCGATTCCACTACGAACTCGGCCGCGCGCTGCTCGCCGCCGGCAAGGTCGACGAGGCGAAGAAGGTGATCCAGGACGCCGCCGACAAGGGACATGTCCGCGCTGTGTTCGAGCTCGGCTATATCGCTTCGTCCGGTATAGGAACGGCCGTGGATCCCGCGAAGGCGAATAGCTTCTATGCCAAGGCGTCTGACAAAGGCGATCCCTATGGAATGACGGCCTGGGGACGCGCGCTGTTCAATGGTCTTGGCGTCCAGCGCGACACCGGCAGGGGGCTGGATCTGCTGCTCAAGGCGGCGGCCATGGGCCACACCTATGCCATGAACGATCTCGCCGCGATCTTCACCGAAGGCCGCAATGGCGTGCCCGCCGACCCGGCTCGCGCCGTTGCCTTCCTCAAGGCGGGCGTCGAGCGCCAGGACATGTATTCGATGAACATTCTCGGCCGCAATTATCTCAGCGGGCGAGGCGTCCAGAAGGATACGAAGCAGGCGCAGACGCTTTTCCAGAAGGCGATGGATCTCGGCCAGCCCTATGCGCCCGGCAGTCTTGCGCGCATGTACCGGGATGGTGACGGCGTCGACAAGAACCTTGCCGAAGCGCAGAGGCTGTTCGAGCTTGCGACAGACCGCGGCGACTACTCGGCGGCCTATGATCGCGCGGCCATCGAGATGCAGAAGGGCGAGAAGTCCGACCAGGTCATCGCCGTTCGCTATCTGGCGTTCGCGGCAGGACTTGATCTTCGTAACGAGTTACCGGGCGCTCGGACGACCCTCGCGCAGTTCGGCACGAAGCCGAAGACGGCTGCGTTGAAGCAATTGCGTTCGGAGCTCAAATCGAAAATTTCCGCCGGCGAGTCGGTAGACGACCAATTGATCAAGACGGCCAGAGCCGTCTGGGAGCAAGCCAATCCGCGTCGGGACCTATTCTGATCAACAAGGAGGCAACGGTGGGCGGGGCATTGAAGCAAGCGGTCATTGCAACATTTTTATCCCTTGCGGTCGCGGGATGCACGACCCTGGCGCCCAGGTTCGAGCCGGCGCCGACAGTGAAACAGCCGACCAAGCAAGTTCGCGTGACGACGACGCCGACGGTGGTCAAGCAAAAGAAGGCGACCGCCAGGAAGCCGATCAAGCCGGTGACGAGCGAACCCGCGCCTGTCATCGCGCCTCTGGGTGGCGGCGGTGGTAGCGGTGGCGGCGGTGGCGGCGGGTGGTGACAACGTTCATGACACGCGTGCTTCTTAGGCAATTCCAGAAAAAGTGTGAAGCGGTTTTCGTCCGGAATTGCGTAGAAACAAAGAGACAGGGTGTTTCGCCGTCTCCGTGAGACGGTGAAACGCACCAGAGAATTGCGGGAAAGCATGCGGCGGTTCCGTCCGCAACTGCGGCTTCATGGGTATTCTCCGACGGAAAGCCCTAATACGCGTCGACCGATGGTCGTTGCGCTTCCATCTCCACCATCTGGATGCCCATCTCGACAAAGGCGGAAAGCACGGCGAAGCGGTCCGCGGTCGAGACGCGCGCCAGCCCCGCCAGGATCCCTGCGTTGACGGCGTGGGCGGCGGGGAATCCGGTCGACAGCATATCGAAGGCCGGGTCGCGCCACGCCGCCGACAAGGCGATCCAGGCAGCCGGCGTCGCCGGCGACGGATCGACAGCGCTGCTGAGCGCCGCCCGATGGCGAGGATTGCCGGGCTCGCCCACCCAATCGCTGACAAGCGCCAGCAATTCGAGATCCCTTTCGGCAAGGAGCTCGGCGAGATGGCTCAGGCATTCATGCCCCCACCAGACCGCGGCGCGCTCGGGCAGGAGATAGGCGCAAAACGTCACGGCTTCCTCCGGCACGCGCCCGGCGAGCAGCGCGCGGCAGAATTCCAGCGGAGGTTGGGCGGCGGCCGGCGACTTCATATCCCGGGCGATCGCGGGACAGGCAAGAAACAGATCCCTTGCCGTTCTGTATCCGAGTTCATTGGCCATCGCTGCCACACCCCGAGCATCGGCACAAATAGCACTGAAACCCGCCGCCAAGCGCCGGTCAAGCCTCAACCTTATCAGGCGCCGGCCATCGGCAACGTGCGCTTGTTCACAGACAATCGTTTCAGGATTTGATATAGTCCGCGCCAGCGAAAACCCGCTCGAAACAGGTCAAAACAGGAGTGACGGTCATGCGGTGGGGCAGCTCAGCCTTGGCATTGGCGGCCGTGCTTTTTTCAACGCACGTCTACGCCGATCCGCTTCAGAAATCGGAAGACATCGTAAAGTTCTTCGCCGGCCAGGGTAATCTTGGCGCCTCACGCGGTATCTGCGTCGGCACCGAGGAAGAGTGCAAGAGCAAGGCTGAGAAGAACGAGGCGCCGCCCCAGAAGGCTGGCCTCGACATGATGATCAACTTCGCCCTGGATTCGGCCCAGCTCGACCAGACCGCGCGCGCGGAGCTGGACGAGTTCGCCAAGGCGCTGAAGGACAACAGGCTGAGCACGTTCAGCTTCGTCGTCGAGGGTCACACCGACGCGACCGGCACGGACAGCTACAACCAGGGCCTGTCGCAGCGGAGAGCGCAATCGGTGGCGGCCTTCCTCGAAGCCAACGGCGTTGAATCGGCGCGGCTCGAAGCGATCGGTCTCGGCAAGTCGCATCCGCGTGTCGCCAATCCATACGATCCGGTCAACCGCCGCGTGGAAATGCGGATCAGGACGGAATAGACGGGCCGCAGGCAAGCCGACCCGTCAACAGCGAAACAGGTCAAGGGGAGCTCGGCCAAGCGCCGGCTCCCCTTTTGTTGCTGTCTGTGTCGACGCAATTCCAGGCGGAAAACCGCTTCACACTATTCCTGGAATTGCTCAACGATCAATTCTTGAT
>NZ_RZSB01000139.1:0-10166 GCF_004023285.1 Mesorhizobium sp. M2A.F.Ca.ET.067.02.1.1 | reverse complement strand
GGGCGGCGCTGTGGCTCGCCTTCCTCGCGCCGTTCTTCTATTCGACCTATGGCTTCGCCAACTGGCTGGCCTCGAAACGCAATCAAGTCGGCAGCATCGTGTTCTCGTGGGAACATCACGTTCCATTCCTTGCCTGGACGATCGTGCCCTATTGGTCGATCAACCTCTTCTACGCCCTGTCGCTGCTGCTCAACGACAGCCGGCAGGGCGTGAACCGGCTGGCTGGCCGCTACCTCACCGCGCAGGTCGTCGCCGTCTCCTGCTTCATCCTGTTTCCGCTGACCGCCACCTTTGTGCGGCCGGCGACGACCGGCCTGCCCGGCTTCATGTTTGCCGTGCTCGGCGGCTTCGACAAGCCGTTCAACCAGGCGCCGTCCCTGCATATCGCATTGCTGGCGATCATCTGGGATCATTGGCGCCAGCGCCTTTCGGGCCTCCTGCTCACGCTCTGGCACGTTTGGTGCTTCCTGATCGGCGCCTCGGTGCTGACAACCTGGCAGCACCATTTCATCGATATCCCGACCGGCGCGCTACTCGGCTTCTTCGCGCTGTGGCTGTTTCCGGCCCGGGGCGAGCTGCCCTTCGCCGGCTTCCGTCTGACTGCAGACGGCAAGGCGCGGCGGCTTTCGCTCTGCTACGCGCTGGGCGCCGCCCTGGCGCTCGCCGGTGCAGCCATCGGCGCCTTCTTCTCGGCGCTCGCGCTTATCCTTTTGTGGCCGGCACTTGCACTGGCCATCGTCGCTTTCGGCTATGCCGGAGCCGGGCCAAAAGTATTCCAGAAGACAGCGGACGGCCGCGTGTCGCTGGCAAGCCGCATCCTGCTCTGGCCATACCGGCTGGGCGCCAGGGTCAATGTCTGGGCCTGGACGCGCAGGCTACCGCCGGTGGTTGCCGTCATCGACGGTGTCTTTCTAGGGCGATTTCCCGACGCTGCCGAAGCACACGCCTTCGGCACGGTCATCGATCTTGCCGCCGAGCTGGAGCGGCCGCGTGACGCGCCGGGCCGCTGGATCGGCTTTCCCATGCTCGATCTTCTGCCGCCGCCCGCGGAGACGCTCGACGAGGCGGTGGCGGCAATCGAGCCGGCGCGCCGGCAGGGCACTGTGCTGGTCTGCTGCGCGCTCGGTTTTCAGCGCAGCGCCACAGTCGTCGCCCGCTGGCTGGTTGCCAGCGGCCGCTCGCACACTCCGGCGCAGGCGCGCAAGCAGCTCGCCGCTTCCGGCCGGCCGGTGCATCTTCAGCTCGGACTGGACGAGCCGGCATGAGCGACGACGCCTATCAGCGCAAGACGGCCGCCTTCGCCGCCATGCTGGTCAAGCAGGCGGCATGGCCGGCCGCGATCGTGATCGCCGGCGACAGCATCGCGCCGCTGGTCGCCTCGACGCGCGGCGCGTTCCAAGCGCCGCTTGCGGTGCTGGCGTTGCTCGTTGCGGCGGCGAGCGCGGTGGTGGTGCTCGGGTTCTCGGCGCTTCTCGTCTTCGATGCTCTGCTGTTCCGGCTGATGGCGACGCATGGCGACGAGATATCAGGAGGCGCCGCGGTCGACGACATGCTGGCGCGCATGCGGTTGAAGCCCGCCCCGGCCACGCCACGCCCGCTCGACGATCGCATCGCCGGAACACGCCGCCTGCTGGCCCGGCAGCGGATAGCCTTCGCGGTCTTCGTCGTCGCGTTCCTCACCGCCGGATTCTGGATGCCGAGATGAGCAAGCTTTCGCTGCGCACCTACACGCTGTTGCAGACCGTAACCTCGGTCGGCCTGTCGGCGATGGCATGGGCGGTCACCGGCGTGCGGCCGATCTGGAGCGGCAGCGAGCCATCCGACCGGCAGCGCATCTATTTCGCCAACCACACCAGCCACGGCGATTTCATCCTGCTCTCGGCCTGCCTCAGCGAGACGGAGCGTGCCAAGACGCACGCCATCGCCGCGGCCGAATATTGGGGCAAGTCGCGGCTTCGCCGCTTTATCGCGCAGGACATGTTGTCTTCCGTGCTGATCAGTCGGACCTGGACGAGCGAAGCGGAGCACCCGATCTCGATCATGCTCTCCGTGCTCGACCAGGGTCATTCGCTGATCATCTTCCCCGAAGGTACCCGCAACACCAGCGACGAGCTGCTGCCTTTTCGTTCCGGCCTCTACAATCTGTCGATGGCGCGGCCCGACGTCGAGCTGATCCCCTGCTGGATCGAGAACATGTCGCGCGTGCTGCCCAAGGGCCAGTTCCTGCCTGTGCCGCTGCTTTGCCGCGTCGTCTTCGGCGCGCCCGTCGTTGTGGGGCCGGGCGAAGAGCGGCGCGCCTTCCTCCAGCGCGCCCGCGCCGAGCTTCTGGCGCTCAATCCGCGCCCCGACCGAGACGATTGATGCGCCACGAAATCAGCATTCTCATCATCGGCCTTTTCGTGGTGCTGAGCACCGCCAGCGTCACCGCCGGTATCCTTTCGATGCGCGCGCCGAAGCCGCTCAGTTCGACACTGGTCAACCTCACGCAGCGCGTCAACGCCTGGTGGGTGATGGTGGCGCTGATGACGGTCGCCTTCTTCTTCGGCCGTTACGGCATGACCATCCTGTTCGCGCTGATCTCGTTCGCGGCGCTGCGTGAATTCGTGACGCTGACGCACAGCCGGCGCAGCGACCACTGGGTATTGCTCGGCATGTTCGGCATCGTCATCCCCTTCCAGTACTGGCTGGTGTGGACCGCCTGGTACGGCCTCTTCGTCATCTTCATTCCGGTCTACTGCTTCCTGCTGATGCCGGCGATCACGGCGCTGCACGGCGACACGGAACGGTTTCTGGAGCGGGTCTCGGCGCAGCAGTGGGCGATCATGATCTCGGTCTATTGCGTCAGCCATGTCCCTGCGTTGCTGACGCTCAACGTGCCGGGTTTCGAAGACCGCAACCTTCTGCTCATCGCCTTCCTGATCATCGTCGTGCAGGGCAGCGACGTCCTGCAATACATCTTCGGCAAGCTGTTCGGAAAACACCGCTTCTCGCCGAACGTCTCGCCGTCGAAAACCTGGGAGGGGCTGATCGGCGGGTTGGTCGCGTCGAGCCTGCTCGGGGCACTACTCTCCTTCATCACGCCCTTCTCGCCGCTGCAGGCCTCGGCCGTCGCCTTCGTCGCCTGCACGATGGGATTTCTCGGCGGCCTCGTCGCCTCGGCGATCAAGCGCGACCAGGGCGTCAAGGACTGGGGCCATCTGATCGAAGGCCATGGCGGCATGCTCGACCGCACTGACAGCCTGGTCTTCGCCGCGCCGATCTTCTTCCACATCGTACGCTATTTCTGGACGGTCTGAGCGCCGGCACCGGCGATCCCCCACGGCATCTCACCCAAACATCGGAAAATTTTCAGAAACCGTTCGGGATTTCGCGCCGTCGAAATTGCAAAACCTTCTGGCCGGCGCAAGACAGCCGAAACCCCGGTTTGCCTCACAGCCAGCACGATTTTCAGCCTGCCGCGTCCTCCCAAGCGCGGCCGCAATCTTGGGCATGGAGACAACATGATTGCCGCACTTTTTCGTAACAAGCCACTGATGCGCCGCCTCGTCGCCGGCTCGATCGCCGCTCTTGCCTGCAGCGCCGCCATGGTATGGCATGGCGCCAGCAGCGAAGCTTCGAACGTCGCGCCGGCCACGCCCGACACAAAGCTGGTCAAGGCAGTTTCGGTCTCGCCGGCCCCGGTTGCGGAAAACCGCGTCGCCATCGGCGAGATCGAGCCGCGGCTGGAGAGTGATCTCGGTTTTCGCATTTCCGGCAAGCTCATCCAGCGTAGCGCCGAGGTTGGCGCGACGGTGAAGAAGGGCGAGATTCTCGCCCGCATCGACGACCAGGATTATCGCAATCGGCTGGCCAGTGCCGAGGCCGATGTCGCAGCGGCCCAGGCCGTGCTGGTCGAAGCCAGCGCTGCCGAAGCGCGCATCAGCGCCCTGCTCGCCAAGGGTTTCACGACACGCGCCAATCACGACGCGACGCTGAAGAATCTGCGCTCGGCCGAGGCCAAGCTGAAATCAGCGAACATCGCCTTCGCGATGGCCAAGGACCAGCTCAGCTATACCGAGCTGCGTGCGGAGTTCGATGGCATCGTCACCGCCACCGGCGCAGAAGCCGGGCAGTCGGTCAATGTCGGGCAGATGGTGGTACGCCTTGCTGATCCGAGCAACCGCGACGCGGTGTTCTCGATCGCGGAAGCCGCCTTTGCCAGCGAAAGGGGCGGCCGAGAGATTCCCGCAGTCACCGTCTCGCTGCTCAGCAATCCTGCAATCTCGACGACCGGCACGGTTCGCGAAATCGCGCCGATGGCCGACGCTGCCACCCGCACCTTCCAGGTGAAGGTGTCGCTCGAGAACGCGCCGGATGAGATGCGCTTCGGCGCAAGTGTCGCCGGCCGCGTCGAGATTGCGGGTGCGCCAGTCGTGCAGCTGCCCGGCAGCGCGCTCTTCGACAAGGGTGGCCAGCCCGCCGTCTGGGTGGTGTCAGCCTCGTCGGCTGTCGAGCTCAAACCCGTCACGGTCGCCCGCTACGAGACCGATCGGGTGGTGGTCAGCGAGGGGCTCGCCAAGGGCGATCTGGTCGTCACCGCCGGCGTAAACCGGCTGCGGGAACACGAAAAAGTCCGTATCGTTGAGGGAGAAGGAAAATGACCATGTCCAAGACGAAGGTCCTTATCGCCGGCGCCGGCCCGACCGGCCTCACGCTGGCGCTCTGGCTCACCAGGCTTGGCGTTCCCGTGCGCGTCTTCGACAAGGCCACCGCTCCGGGGGAGACCTCGCGGGCGCTCGCCGTCCAGGCGCGCACGCTGGAGTTCCACCGCCAGATCGGCATCGTCGATGACGTGCTCGAAGCCGGCCTGAAGATCGAGCAGCTCACTGTGCACACGCCGGCCGGCGTCGCTGCAAGGCTGCCGCTGGCCGATTTCGGCCGCCGCATCAGCCCTTATTCCTTCGCCTTCGCGCTGCCGCAGGACATCCACGAACGCGTGCTGATCAAGCATCTGGAGCGCGCCGGCGTCGAGGTCGAACGCGGCACCGAGCTGGTCGCGTTCCAAGACAAGGGCCATGCGGTCATCGCGACGCTGAGCAAAGAAGGCCAGACGGAGACCGTCGTCGCCGACTACCTCGCCGGTTGCGACGGCGCCCACAGCGCCGTGCGGCATGGGCTCAATATCGGCTTCCCCGGCGGCGCCTATGAACAGTCCTTCTATGTCGCCGACGTGAAAGGCCGGGGCGACATCACGCGCAATGGCATGGACACGACCATCAGCACTTACGGTTTCGCCATCGTCATGCCGGTGAGGCAGTCGGGCTCGATCCGGCTGATCGGTATCGTGCCGAAGGCGCATGAGGCGGACGAGACGATCAGCTTCGAGGCGATCCGCGCCGACGTCGAGCGCGACACTGGCGTGACCGTCGACGAGGTCAACTGGTTCTCGACCTACCGGGTCCATCACCGCGTCGCCGAGAATTTTCGCGTTGGCCGGGTGTTCCTCTGCGGCGATGCCGGCCACATCCATAGTCCGGCCGGCGGCCAGGGCATGAACACCGGCATGGGTGACGCGGTGAACCTTGCCTGGAAGCTCGCCGCCGTGGTGCAGGGCCGAGCCGATCGGCGCCTGCTCGACAGCTACGAGCCGGAGCGTATCGCCTTCGCCCACAGGCTGATCGAGAGCACGGACCAGGCCTTCCGCATCGCCACCAGCCGCTCGCGGCTCGTCGGCCTGTTCCGGCGCTATCTGATGCCGAAGATCCTGAACATCGCGCTGCAGACGTCATATGGTTCGCGCGCCTTCTTCGGCGTCATCTCGCAGGCGGCGATCCAGTACCGCGCCGGCCCGATCAGTTCGGGCACAGCTGGCAAGATCAGCGGCGGCGACCGCCTGCCCTATGTGCCGATGCCAGGTAGCGACAATTTCGAGCCGCTGCGCTCGCTCGACTGGCAGGTGCATGTCTATGGCGAGGCCAATGCCGAGTTCCGGGCCATGCTGGCATCGACCGGCGTTCCGGTGCACGCCTTCGCCTGGTCTGAAGCAGCGGCGAAAGCCGGCCTGCAGCGCGACGCCGCCTATCTGGTGAGGCCGGACGGGCATGTTGCACTTGCATCGCCGCTGCAGGAGGCCGCCAGCTTCCAGCGCTATCTCACCGGTCTCGCCATCAAGCCGAGGACAGCGGAGCGTGCGCCCTACCGCGTGCCGGGCACCATGCACAGCCTGGCCTGAACAGTGCCCGCCAAACAGCGGGCGCTGACCGAAACCCAGTCTTCACTTGTTTCGCCAGCCGGCAGAAGCCGGCGGAACGCGCCTTCGCGCGCGCTGAGAGAGGGATTTTGTCATGAGCAGCTTCAATCTTTCCGAATGGGCGCTGCGCCACCGCAGCTTCATCGTCTACCTGATGATCGCGGCAGCCCTTGCCGGCCTTTACGCCTATCGCGGTCTCGGCCGCGAGGAGGACCCGCCCTTCACCATCAAGACCATGGTGGTGAAGACGATGTGGCCGGGCGCCAGCACCAGCGACACAGTCGAGCAGATCACCGACCGCGTCGAGAAGAAGCTCGAGGAGCTGCCCGATCTCGACTACGTCAAGAGCTACACCAAGCCCGGCGAATCCGTCGTCTTCGTCAACCTGAAGGATACCGTCGCCGGCGACCAGGTGCAGCCGCCCTGGTACCAGGTGCGCAAGAAGCTCAACGACATCAAGCCGACGCTGCCATCCGGCGTGCAGGGCCCGTTCTTCAACGACGAGTTCGGGGACACCTATTCGCTGATCTACGCGCTCACCTCCGACAGTCTCAGCCATCGCGAGCTGAAGGACATGGCGACCAGCCTGCGTGCCGGGCTGCTCACCGTGAAGGACGTCGCCAAGGTCGACCTGATCGGCCAGCAGGATGAGAAGATCTATCTCGAATTCTCGACGCAGAAGGTGGCGGCGCTCGGTCTCGACGTCGGCACGCTGACGCAGGCGCTGCAAGCGCAGAACGCGCTGACGCCGAGCGGCACGGTCGATGCCGGCCCAGAGCGCATTGCCATCCGCGTGTCCGGCTCCTTCACCTCGGAAGAGAGCCTAAAGGCGATCAACTTCTACGCCAACGGCCATTACTTCCGGCTGGGTGACGTCGCCGAGGTCAAGCGCGCCTATTCCGACCCGCCGCAGCCGATGTTCCGCTTCAACGGCAAGCCCGCAGTCGGTATCGCTGTGTCGATGACGGCCGGCGGCGACGCGCTGGCGCTGGGCGAAAACGTCAAGGAGAAGATGCACGAGATGGAGGCCGAGCTGCCGCTTGGCGCCGAGCTTGGCATGGTCGCCGACCAGTCGCACGTGGTCGAAGAATCCGTCGGCGAGTTCACCAAGAGCCTCGGCGAAGCGATCGCCATCGTGCTTGCCGTGTCGCTCTTAGCGCTCGGCTGGCGTCCGGGTGTCGTTGTGGCCGTCGCCATCCCGCTGGTGCTGGCAATCACCTTCGTCACGATGGAGTATTTCGGCATCTCCTTGCAGCGCATCTCGCTCGGTGCGCTGATCATCGCGCTCGGCCTCCTGGTCGACGACGCCATGATTGCGGTCGAGATGATGATCGCCCGTATGGAGGAAGGCTACGACAAGATCTCGGCCGCGACCTACGCTTATACCTCGACCGCCTTTCCGATGCTGACCGGTACGGTGGTGACGATCGCCGGCTTCGTGCCGGTGGGCTTCGCCAAGAGCGGCGCGGGCGAATACTGCTTCTCGCTGTTCGCGGTCGTCGCCATCGCGCTCGTCGTGTCCTGGGTAGTGGCGGTGCTGTTCACGCCGCTGACCGGCGTCTTCCTGCTGCCCGATCGCATCAAGGGCCATGGCGGCAGCCATCAGCCATCGCGCATCGCCCGCGGCTTCCAGGCGTTGCTTGAAGCCGCGATGCGGGCGAAGTGGCTGGTGTTGTCGGCGACCGCGGGCCTGTTCGCGCTCGCGGTCGTGGCCATGGGCTTTGTCGGCCAGGAGTTCTTCCCGAAGTCGGATCGGCCCGAGGTGATGCTCGACCTCACCTTGCCCCGCACCGCTTCGATTAAGGCGACGGACGCAGTCGTTGAGCGCGTCGAAAAGCTGCTCGCTTCCGATCCCGGCATCGACCATTGGAGCTTCTATGTCGGCCAGGGCGCAGTGCGTTTCTACCTGCCGCTCGACGCGCAGCTTGCCAATGACTTCTTCGCCCAGGCCGTGGTCGTCACCAAGGGCCACGCCGTGCGCCAGGCGGTGATCGACCGGCTGGAGCGCGAGCTGTCGACCGGTTTCGACGACGTCATGGCCCGCGTCACGCCGCTGGAGTTGGGGCCGCCCGTCGGCTGGCCGCTGAAGTTCCGCGTCTCGGGTCCGGACCCGGACAAGACACGCAGCCTTGCGCAGCAGTTTGCGCAGGTGCTGGGCAGCGACGCCGCGGTGCGCAATATCAACTACGACTGGAACGAGCCGGCCAAGGTCATCAAGGTCGAGGTCGATCAGGACCGGGCGCGCGCTCTGGGCATCTCCTCGCAGCAGCTGTCGGAGACGATCAACGCGATCCTGTCCGGCTCGAAGATCACCCAGATGCGCGACCATACCTATCTCGTCGACATCGTCGCCCGCGCCGTGGATTCGGAACGCGCCAGCATCGACACGCTGCGCGGCCTGACGATCAGCGCGTCGGGCGGACGGCGCGTGCCGCTCGAGCAGGTGGCGAAGCTCAGCTACCAGACCGAGCCGCCGCTGATCTGGCGCCGTGGCCGCCTGCCGACCGTGACGGTGCAGGCCGACGTCGCGCCCGGCGAGAACGCCACCGTCGTCTCGAAGCGGCTGCAGAAGGCGATCGCTGGATTCAAGGCGGAGCTGCCGGTGCGCTACAGCGTCGAACAGGGCGGCGTGATCGAGGACAGCGCCAAGGCGCAGGCCAGCATTTTCGTGGTCTTTCCGCTGATGCTGTTCATCATGGCGACGGTGCTGATGATCCAGCTGATGAGTTTTCAGCGCCTCGTGCTGGTGCTGCTCACCGCGCCGCTCGCCATCATCGGCGTTGCTGGCGCCCTGCTCCTGTCAGGTGCTCCGATGGGCTTCGTCGCCATCCTCGGCGTGATGTCACTGATCGGCATGGTGATCCGCAACTCGGTCATCCTAATCGCACAGATCGACCAGCACATTGCCGCCGGCGAAGAGCCCTGGGCCGCGGTGATCAGCGCCACCACGCATCGGCTGCGGCCGATCCTGCTTACGGCGGCGGCCGCCATCCTCGGCATGATCCCGATCGCGCCGACGGTGTTCTGGGGACCGATGGCTTACGCCGTGATGGGCGGACTAATGGTGGCGACCGTGCTGACGCTGGTCTTCCTGCCGACGCTCTACGTCACCTGGTTCGGCATCAAGGCGCCGACGGCGACGGCGGCAGCAGCCGAGCCCGCCAACCAACCGCAGGCCGTAGCGGCTTGAGCCGGCAACGCAACCCGACAGATCACGGCGCACCGCCGTGATCACTCCCAACCCCGAAAGGAACGATCATGTCCCTCTTCCACGGAAATCTGCTTGTTCGCTTCAACGCCGGCTTCCTGATGCTGGCCTCGGCCGGCGGGCTTTTCACCGATATCGCCGGCTCCTTCTTCGGGCGGGGCCCGGAAGCGATCCTGCTAGGCGATGCGCCAGGCACCGGCATCGGCTTCATCGAGGCGCACGGGCTTGCACTGATCATCGGCGTGACGCTCTGGCGCATCGCCTACTCCCGCAATTGGCACGCCTTCCTGGCTGCCGTGCATGTGCTGCTCGGAACGGCAAATCTCCTGTTCTGGCAGTTCTTCATCGCCGCCGATGTGCTCGTCGTCGGCTACGTCACAACCGCGGCGCACTTTCTGTTCGCGGTTGCTCACCTGGCGGCGCTGGCGGGCTCGGCCCGGCTTGCCGCTCAGTCCTCCCACTAGACTTCACCTCAACATCTGGAGAAACCAACATGCCCATGCAATCGCTCAAGAAATACCGCGCGGCCGCGGCCCTGCTCGCCCTCGCTACCACCGCCGTCGAGATCGTCGGCACCTCGGCGCCGACACTGTCGCTCGTCAGCGCTGCCGAGGCCCGCATCGGAGCGCCCTGGACGCCACGCAGCGCAGCCGGTGTTGCCCGCCGCACCGCCACGTGGCGCGTGCTGCGGCACACCACGGCCTGGGTCGCGACCCTGCCTGCCGGCTG
>NZ_RZSB01001399.1:0-501 GCF_004023285.1 Mesorhizobium sp. M2A.F.Ca.ET.067.02.1.1 | reverse complement strand
GCCGAGGAGGCCGAGCGCCAAAAAGCAATGTGGGAGCGCCTGCGGTCGAACCAGATGATTACCAGTGAGCAAGCGAGCCCGGCCGCCGGGCACGATCAGCGGGCCCAGGCGCAGATCGCCGCCGACGGTCAGCTTGTTCCGGTGCCGGGCGCCGACAACGATCCGAACAAGGCTTTCCTCGCGCAATCAGAAAGCCATACGAATGCGATGGCGAAGGCGCGGGTTTTCCGCCGCACTGATGCGTTGATCCCCGAAGGCACGATGATCCGCGGATTTCTGGAAACCGCCATCAACACCGATCTGCCCGGCATGGTTCGCGCGGTGGCGCGCGAGGACGTCTATTCGCTCGACGGCCGCCGCATTCTGATCCCGAAAGGCTCTCGGCTCACCGGCGAGTATCGTTCCGGGATCGCGCGCGGGCAAAAGCGTGTGTTCATCGTCTGGAACCGCGTCATACGTTCCGACGGCGTGTCGGTGGACATTGCCTCGCCTGGCGCCGAC
>NZ_RZSB01001398.1:0-503 GCF_004023285.1 Mesorhizobium sp. M2A.F.Ca.ET.067.02.1.1 | reverse complement strand
CTGCGTGACCGAGCGACGAATAGAACACCCGCCCCTTGCCGTGCCTGCGCTTCCACACCACCGGCATGACGACGCCGTCGATCCACGGCGCGTGTGAACCGGAGAAAGTGGTGGTCGCCAGCACCTCGTTCGAAGGATCGACATGCATGTAATACTGCTCGGAGCGGTAGGGGAAATCCTCGATGCCTCGCATGATCGGGTCGTCGCCCCGCGTCACATTCACATGATAGTCGATGATGTTGCCGGGATGCGCGACCCATTGCCCACCGCACATGAACTGGTATTCGGGCGATTCGCGAAATGCGTCGGCCATGCCGCCATGGTACCCGCCAAGGCCGACGCCGTTTTCGACCGCTTTCGTCAGATTGGCTTCTTCCGCCTTGGTAAGCTTGGACATCGTGTAGATCGGCACGATCAGGCTGAGCTCGGCGATCGCCGGGTCGGCGAAGACCGCGGTCGTGTTCTCGACGCGCACGGCAAAGCCTTCCTCCTCGAGCATCGCC
>NZ_RZSB01001397.1:0-506 GCF_004023285.1 Mesorhizobium sp. M2A.F.Ca.ET.067.02.1.1 | reverse complement strand
TCATAGAGCTGACGGTCGGCGCGACGGTAGAAATCCTCCGCGCTCTCCTTATGGTCCCACACGGCAAGGCCGACGCTGGTCGTGACCTTGAGCCGCACATTGCCCGACAGGATCGACAGGTTGGCGATCGCCTTGCGGATGCGTTCGGCGAACCGGGCAAGCAGCTCGACATCCATGTTGGGGGTGACGACGGCGAACTCCTCGCCGCCCAGCCGCGCCACCACGTCGTGATAGCGCGTCATGCCCCGCAGGCAGGTGGCTACGGCCCGCAGCACCTCGTCGCCGACATCATGACCATGTGTGTCGTTGACCTGTTTGAAGTGATCGAGATCGAGGATCATCAGCCCGACCGGCCTGTCGATACGACGGAATTCATGGAGATATTCACGCAGCGCATCGTCGAAATAGCGGCGGTTCTGCATGCCGGTCAGACCGTCGGTGAGCGCCGCCTGCTCGAGCGTCTGCGAACGGGCGCTGAGCGAGACCGTCATGGCCCTGAGCTTGCC
>NZ_RZSB01001396.1:0-510 GCF_004023285.1 Mesorhizobium sp. M2A.F.Ca.ET.067.02.1.1 | reverse complement strand
CAGGGAAGGGCTGAAGCCGTTGATGCGACGCGCCGACGAGGCGCTCTACAAGGCCAAGAAGAACGGCCGCGACAGTGTGCGGCTTTCCTATGAGAGGCCCGAAACGACATTCGTCGCCGAGCCGCTCGCGGTCGGGTGAGACGGGTGGACACCCGCGCCTTCGTCATCCACGGGCGGAGCGACGCGAAGCGGAGCGCAGACCCGAGGATCCATTCCGTGACCGCCGCCGAAGAATGCAGCGGGGCAGAATTCTGCATCGTGAGCGGCTCTCGAAAGCAACGGAATGGATCCTCGGGTCTGCGCGCGTCGCTTCGCTCCTTGCTTCGCCCGTGGATGACGATCGGAGGGATGGCTCGGCCAATCGCGGAACCAGGGATTGCCATTGACCTCTACGTCGCGTTCCAAATGCTCTGACGACCGGACGGGTTTTTAGCTAATCGCAAAGGTCCGCGCTCCTTCCGCCATACCACGCGTTAACGTGATTTTCGCCGCTCGATGATAGCCCTCGGT
>NZ_RZSB01001395.1:0-517 GCF_004023285.1 Mesorhizobium sp. M2A.F.Ca.ET.067.02.1.1 | reverse complement strand
AGCCGTAGGTGGCCATCTCGCCGGCGAGGCCGGCAAGTTCGAGATAGAGCTCGGCCGGATGGAAGACGTCCTGCGCCAGCATATGCGCCAGCCGCGGCCGCGCGGCATTGGCGAGGTGCAGCATCAAAAGGTCCTCGACGCTGCGGCCGGCCCCGCCCATCACCATCTTGCCATGCGCCTCGGCGATCTGGTCGAGGCCGGTGACGACCTCCTGCAGCAATTGCCGGTACCAGTGCACGGCGCCGGTGATCAGCGTCGGCGGCAGGAAGGACTGGTCGAGCGAGACGCCGCCATCGGCGCGCACGCCCGTGATATCGGCGATCGGCAAGGCGGTATAGCCGCCGACCGATTTGCCGGGCGCCAGCAGCACCGCTTGCGGCCGGGCGATCTCGATTTCTTCCGGATCGGCGCCGCCCTGCACGGCGTCGCGCACCGGGACGATCTTGCCGTGGTAGCGCGCGCCCGTCGATTGAGCATGCGCCGGATCGAAGCCGACGCCGCCGGGCGGTTCCAGCGG
>NZ_RZSB01001394.1:0-518 GCF_004023285.1 Mesorhizobium sp. M2A.F.Ca.ET.067.02.1.1 | reverse complement strand
CACCTCTTCTGACTTCACCAATGCTGTGACAGCCGGCGCCACCGACGAGTTCGCCCGCGCCGGCATCCCGATCGCGGTCAAGACCGACGCGCAGTTCGACGCCGCCCGCCAGCGCAGCGACATCGAGACCGCTTTAGCCGCCAAGCCAAACGTCATCCTGGCGCTGCCGCTCGACCCGGTCACCTCCGCCGAAGCCTTCCGCCAGGCCGTCAAGGACGGCGTCAAGCTGGTGTTCCTGTCGAACCTGCCCAAGGACTACAAGCAAGGCACGGACTATGCCTCGATCGTCACCGACGATCTCTACCAGATGGGCAAGCAGGCGGCCGACGCCATGGCCAAGGCCATCGGTGGCAAGGGCAAGGTTGGCTATATCTTCCACGATGCCAACTATTACGTCACCAACCAGCGCGACCAGTCCTTCAAGAAAACCATCGAGAAGGACTATCCCGACATCAAGATCGTCGCCGAACAGGGCATCTCAGACCCGGCCCGGGCCGAGGAACTGGCCAATGCCATGC
>NZ_RZSB01001393.1:0-519 GCF_004023285.1 Mesorhizobium sp. M2A.F.Ca.ET.067.02.1.1 | reverse complement strand
GCCACTATGCGCCTGCGCCGAGGCAGCCGCCAGCAGGGCGAGCAGCACTGCAACCGAGCAATTCCAGGAAAAGTGTGCCGCGGTTTTCCGTCCGGAATTGCGAGAAAACAAAAGACCAAAGCGGCTCAGCGGTCGTGTCGACCGTTGAGCCGCTTTGGCCGCCAGGGCAAAGAACCTTGGCGGCCAGCGCATGGGTTTCAGGCGTAGCGGCGGGCGCGCTGGTCGCGCATCGCGACCACGCGTTCGGCAACCGCGCCGAAGCCGAGCCCGACGACGGTCCACAGCACCAGCTGGATGCCGAGCGAGGCGACGCGGAACTGCCACAGCACCGTCGCCGAGAAGTTCTCCGGCACTTCGTTGATGTCGGGCAGGGCCGCCTTCACCAGCGCGAAGACGACGAGGAAGGCAAGCCCAGCCACGATCGAGGCATTCCAGGCGCCGAGCTTGCTCCATAGCCGCTGCGCCAGGCCCACCGCCGCCACCATCGCGGCGATCGAGATGACGATCATGATGAAGAAC
>NZ_RZSB01001392.1:0-529 GCF_004023285.1 Mesorhizobium sp. M2A.F.Ca.ET.067.02.1.1 | reverse complement strand
AGAGACAGTCGTCGGACCGGTCGTTACGGCGGGCGGCTTCCTGCATGGCCATACCTATGGCGGTAACCCCGTCGCCTGCGCGGCCGGCGTTGCCGTTCTCGGCGAGGTCGACCGCCTTGGCCTGGTCGAGAATTCCGCTGTCATGGGCGAAGTGCTGAGGGCCGAACTCGAAGCGCTGTCGCGTCGCTTTCCTTTCGTTGCCGACGTGCGAGGCAAGGGCCTGTTCATGGGTGCGGAGCTCTACGCCGACCCCTTGGCCAGGACGCCGTTGCCACAGAATCTCAACGCCAATTTGCGGCTCATCGATCTGGCCTTCGAGCGTGGACTCATCATCTACTCGCGGCGCGTGCGCGGCGGGCCGGTGAGCGATAATTTCATGGTCTGCCCGCCTTTGATCACAACCCGCGAACAGATCGGCGAGATTATCGCGGTGCTTGGCGACACGCTGGAGGCACTTGCCGCCGAACTTGACCTGCCGGTCAATCACTGAGCCCTCGCCAAGGGAGAGCCGATATGGAGAGAGTGCTTG
>NZ_RZSB01001391.1:0-531 GCF_004023285.1 Mesorhizobium sp. M2A.F.Ca.ET.067.02.1.1 | reverse complement strand
GAAGCAGCTTGCGCAAGCCGACATCGTCTTTCAGCCGGGCCTCAACGAGGAACTCGCCGCCACCGCCTGCTGGGGCTCGCAGCAGACCGAATTGCTGGGCGAGGGCACGCATGATGGCGTTTTTTCGGTCTGGTACGGCAAGGGCCCGGGGGTCGACCGGTCCGGCGACGTCTTCCGCCACGCCAATCTTGCCGGCTCCTCCAAGCATGGCGGCGTGCTTGCCCTGATGGGCGACGACCACATGGCCGAATCCTCGACCAACGCGCATGCCACCGAATTCCTCTTCGTCGACACCATGGTGCCGATCCTCAATCCGGCCGGCGTGCAGGAGATCATCGACTACGGCCTTTACGGCTTTGCCATGTCGCGCTTCGCCGGCACCTGGGCGGCGATCAAATGCGTCAAGGACAATATCGAATCGACGGCCTCGGTCGACGCCTCGATCGAGCGTCTGGGCATCGTCATTCCCGAATTCGACATGCCGCCGGGCGGCTTGAACATCCGCCACGAGATCGACATGCTCGGCCAGGA
>NZ_RZSB01001390.1:0-531 GCF_004023285.1 Mesorhizobium sp. M2A.F.Ca.ET.067.02.1.1 | reverse complement strand
CTCTTTCCCCACCGCCATCTTCTGGGCATCCGCGATCTTTCCCCCGCCGATATAGAGCTGCTGCTCGATCGGGCGGACCAGGCCGTGGCGATCTCGCGGCAATCGGAAAAGAAGACCTCGACACTGCGCGGCCGCACGCAGATCAACCTGTTCTACGAGGCATCGACCCGCACGCAGTCGTCCTTCGAGCTCGCCGGCAAGCGTCTCGGCGCCGACGTCATGAACATGTCGGTGGCGAGCTCCTCGGTGAAGAAGGGCGAGACGCTGATCGATACGGCGATGACGCTCAATGCCATGCGGCCGGATATCCTGATCATCCGCCACCAGTCGGCAGGCGCCGCCGCCCTGCTCGCCCAGAAAGTCGGCTGCTCGGTGGTCAATGCCGGCGACGGCGCGCATGAGCATCCAACTCAGGCGCTGCTCGATGCGCTGACCATCCGCCGCGCCAAGGGCCCGCTATCGAAGCTGATCGTGGCGATTTGCGGCGACATCCTGCATTCGCGCGTCGCCCGCTCCAACATCATGCTGTTG
>NZ_RZSB01000138.1:0-10232 GCF_004023285.1 Mesorhizobium sp. M2A.F.Ca.ET.067.02.1.1 | reverse complement strand
AGTCTGACGGCGAATATGAGCGCGCCTTCGATACCGAGGTCGCCGGCGTGCGCATCCGCGCGCCGATGATGCGCATCCACACGGTCGCCGCCGGCGGCGGCTCGATCCTGCATTACGAGGCGGAACGCTTCCGCGTCGGCCCGGATTCGGCCGGCGCCAATCCCGGCCCCGCCGCCTACCGGCGCGGCGGCCCGCTCGCCGTCACCGACGCCAATGTCATGCTCGGCAAATTGCAGCCCGATTTCTTCCCGGCGATCTTCGGCGCCGGCCAGGACCAGCCGCTCGACGCTGGCGCGGTTCGCGAGAAATTCACGGCACTTGCCGCCCAGATCGGCGACGGCCGTTCGCCCGAGGCGGTCGCCGAAGGCTTTGTCACCATCGCCGTCGAGAACATGGCCAACGCCATCAAGAAGATCTCGGTGCAGCGCGGCTATGATGTCACGGAATATCTCTTGAACTGTTTCGGCGGCGCCGGCGGCCAGCACGCCTGCCTAGTCGCCGACGCGCTCGGCATGGAAGCGGTGCTGATCCATCCCTTTTCCGGCCTGCTTTCCGCTTACGGGATCGGCCTCTCGTCGGTCTTCGCCTCGCGCCAGCAGGGTCTGCTGCAGCCGCTTTCCGAGGAATCCCGATCCGCGGTCGAGGCGCTCATCGCGGCCTTGCGCAGCGAGGTCGTCGCCGAACTCGGCGAACAGGGCATTGCCGAGGAGGCGCTTTCGACGAGGCCCGTGCTGCATGTCCGCTACGACGGCACCGACACGGCCCTGCCGGTGAATTTCGAGCATGGCTCGATCTTCCGCGCCAGAAGCGATTTCGAGGCCGCGCACAGGGCGCAGTTCGGATTCATCTATGACGACAAGCCGATCGTCGTAGAAACCGTCGCCGTCGAAGGCATGGAGGCCGCTCGACAGGACAAGGCTGAAACCTCCGCCCCTGACGGAGCGGCAGGAGTCGAGCCCAAGCCTTCGGAAAGCCGGCGCATCTATACCGAGGGCCGCTGGCACGAGGCCGGCGTCTATCGCCGTGAAAACCTGAGGCCATCCAACACGGTCGCCGGCCCCGCGCTGATCATCGAGCCGAACCAGACCATTGTCGTCGAGCCCGGCTGGCGGGCCGAAATCACCGGTCTCAACCACGTCGTGATCCGCCGCACGGAACGGAAAGCGCGTGCCGCGGCGCTCGGCACCGAGGCCGATCCTGTGATGCTGGAGGTGTTCAACAACCTCTTCATGTCGATCGCCGAGCAGATGGGCGTGACGCTGCAGAACACCGCCTATTCGGTGAACATCAAGGAGCGGCTCGATTTTTCCTGCGCCGTGTTCGACCGCCATGGCGCGCTGGTCGCCAACGCGCCGCACATGCCGGTGCATCTGGGCTCGATGGACCGTTCCGTCGAAACCGTCATCCGCCTGAATTCCGGCGACATCCATCCCGGCGACGTCTTCGCGCTCAACGCGCCGTACAATGGCGGCACGCATCTGCCCGACATCACGGTGGTGACGCCTGTCTTCGACGATGCCCAGAGCGAGATCCTGTTCTGGGCGGCCTCTCGCGGCCATCACGCCGATGTCGGCGGCACCGCACCCGGCTCGATGACGCCGCTTGCGACAACGGTCGATGAGGAAGGCGTGCTGTTCGACAATTTCCGCATCGTCAATCGCGGCCGCTTCCGCGAGACGGAGCTGGAGGCACTGCTGACCGACCATCCCTACCCCGCGCGCAATCCTGCCCAGAACATCGCCGATCTCAAGGCGCAGATCGCCGCCAACGAAAAGGGTGTGGCGGAACTGCGCAAGATGGTCGCGCATTTCGGCCTCGATGTCGTCGAGGCCTATATGGGCCATGTCCAGGACAATGCCGCCGAGAGCGTGCGCCGCGTGATCGAGCGGCTTCCCGACAGCGCCGCTTACGAATACCCGACCGACACCGGCCAAGTGATCAGGGTGAAGATCACCGTCGACCGGAAAAAGCGCGAGGCGACCGTCGATTTCACCGGCACCTCGCCTGTCATGGAGAACAATTTCAACGCGCCGGAGCCGGTGGCGCGCGCAGCCGTACTCTATGCCTTCCGCGTCATGGTCGAGGACATGATCCCGATGAATGCCGGGTGCCTCAGGCCGATCAACATCGTCATCCCCGACGGCTCGATGTTGAAGCCAGCCTACCCCGCCGCCGTCGTCGCCGGCAATGTCGAGACCTCGCAGCATGTCACCAACGCATTGTTCGGCGCGATGGGCGCCATGGCCAATGCGCAAGGCACGATGAACAACCTCACCTTCGGCAACAAGAAATACCAGTATTACGAGACGATCTGCTCCGGCTCACCGGCCGGCCGGATGAATTCGGGCCGCGGTTTTGCCGGCACCTCCGGCGTTCACACCCACATGACCAATTCGCGCCTCACCGATCCGGAGGTGCTGGAACTGCGCTTCCCCGTCGTGCTGGAAGACTTCCACATCCGCGAAGGCTCCGGCGGCAAGGGCAAGTGGAATGCCGGCGACGGCACCAGGCGCACAATCCGTTTTCTCGAGAAGATGGGATGCGCGATCCTGTCCTCGCATCGAAGCCGGCCGCCCCAGGGTCTCGACGGCGGCGGCGACGGCGAGTCGGGCTCGACCAAGGTCAGGCGCAATGACGGCTCGGTCGACATCCTCAAGGCCTGCGACCAGACCACGCTCGATGCCGGCGAAGCCGTCATGGTCACCACGCCGACACCTGGAGGCTTCGGAAGCGCGTAAGAATTCGTGACAGCCTGCCGTCAACAGGCTGTCACCTGCCTGTCATGACGCTGCGCTACCCGCTTGCGCCAACGCAAACGGGGAATCACCTTTCCATGTCGGACGTATCCGGAGAACTCGTTTATCGTCGAGGCAAGGAAGTCGGAAAGGCCGTCTACCAGAACCGCGCATTGTCGAAGGACGGCATTTCCGAGCGGCTCTTCGCCTTCCTGTTCTCCGGTCTGGTCTATCCGCAGATCTGGGAAGACCCGGATGTCGACATGGAGGCCATGCAGCTCGGCGCCGGTCATCGCGTCGTCACGATCGCCTCGGGTGGCTGCAACATTCTGGCCTACCTGACCCGCTCGCCGGCCAGGATCGACGCCGTCGATCTCAATGCCGCGCACATCGCGCTCAACCGCATGAAGCTGGAAGCGGTGCGCCATCTGCCGTCGCAAGGCGACCTCTTCCGCTTCTTCGGCGCCGCCGATACCAGCCACAATTCCGATGCCTACGATCGCTTCATCGCGCCGCATCTCGATGCGGTCAGCCGCCACTACTGGGAGCGTCGCAACTGGCGCGGCCGCCGCCGCATCTCGGTCTTCGACCGCAACTTCTACCAGACCGGCCTGCTCGGGCTCTTCATCGCCATGGGCCATCGCGTCGGCAAGCTGTTTGGTGTCGACCCGGCCGGCATCATGAAGGCGCAGAATATCGGCGAGCAGCGCCGCTTCTTCAACGAGGAACTGGCGCCCGTCTTCGACAAGAAGCTGCTGCGCTGGGCGACCTCGCGTAAGGCTTCGCTGTTCGGCCTCGGCATCCCGCCGGCGCAGTACGATTCGCTGATCACCTCCGGCGACGGCTCGATGGCGAGCGTCTTGAAGGCTCGGCTCGAAAAGCTCGCCTGCGATTTCCCGCTGAAGAACAACTACTTCGCCTGGCAGGCCTTTGCCCGCCGCTATCCGCAGCCCGGCGAGGCGGCGCTGCCTGCCTATCTGGAACAGCGCAATTACAAAACGATCCGCGACAACATCGATCGCGTCGCCATCCACCACGCCAACCTGATCAAGTTCCTGGCCGCCAAGGACGCCGGCAGCGTCGATCGCTTCGTCCTGCTCGACGCGCAGGACTGGATGACCGACGACCTGCTCAACGCGCTGTGGACCGAGATCACCCGTAGCGCTTCGGTTGGCGCCCGTGTCATCTTCCGCACGGCGGCAGAACCCAGCCTGCTGCCCGGCCGCGTCTCCAGCTCGCTGCTCGACCAATGGACCTACGAGGCCGACGCCTCGCGCGAATTCTCGGCAAAAGACCGCTCGGCGATCTATGGCGGCTTCCACCTTTACGTGAAGAGCGCAGCATGAGCACGACGGAGCTGCCGGCCAGCCATGCCGAACTGATGGACGGCGTCTACCGCTGGCAGCGCCACATCTACGACCTGACCCGCAAATACTACCTGCTCGGCCGCGACCGGCTGATCGACGGGTTGGACGTGCCGCAAGGCGGCACCGTGCTGGAGCTCGGCTGCGGCACTGGCCGCAACATCGCGCTGGCCGCCCGCCGCTTTCCCGACGCTCGCTTCTTCGGCCTCGACATCTCGGCCGAGATGTTGGAGACGGCCAATGCCGCCATCGCTCGCGAAGGTCTCTCCGGCAAGGTCAAACTGGCGCCCGGCGACGCCACCGATTTCGACGCCAAGGCGTTGTTCGACGTCGAGCAATTCGACCGCGTCTTCGTGTCCTATTCGCTGTCGATGATCCCCGGCTGGGAGAAGACGGTATCGGCAGCGCTGGCCGCGCTCGCGCCTGGCGGCTCGCTGCATGTCGTCGATTTTGGCCAGCAGGAGGGCCTGCCGCGCTGGTTCCGAACGATGCTGCGCGGCTGGCTGCGGAAATTCCATGTTTCGCCGCGCGCCTCGCTGCGCGACGTGCTTGAATCGGAATCGCAGCGCACCGGCGCAACCTTCCGTTTCAGAACGCTTTATCGCGGCTATGCCTGGCTCGGCATGATCGGATCCTCCAAATAGCAAGTGCTACTGGAGCAATTCCAGGAAAAGTGTGAGCGGTTTTCCGTCCGAAATTGCGTAAAAACAAATAGATAGGGCGTTTCGCCGTTTCTATGAAACGGTGAAACGCACTAGTGCAGCGCCTTCACCAGCGCTCCCACCATGGTCTGCGGCCGGTAGCCTAGCTTGGCCGGCGTCAGCCCAAGCCGCACCACCACCAGCTGCTCCGACGGAATGATCGCGACCGTCTGGCCGTCATGGCCTTCCATCCAGTAGGTGTCCTTGGGCAGACCGGCGGCAGCACCGGCGCCGGGCTTGTCTTCGTCGCCCGGGCCTTCGATCCAGAGCTGGCCTTTGCCGTAGACCTTCGACGCCAGCGCCGGCTCGCGCATCCAGTCGACGAAACCGGCAGGCAGGATCTGGTTGCCGTTCCAGGTTCCGCCCTGCAGCAGGAACTGGCCGAAGCGCGCCCAGTCATGCGCGGTGGCGTAGAGATAGGACGAACCGACGAAGGTGCCCTGCTCGTCGGTCTCCAGCACCGCGCTGTGCATGCCGAGCGGCTCGAACAGCGCCGTGCGCGGCCAGGCCAGCGCCTTGGCCTTGTCGCCGATCGCGTCCTGCCACAGCCGAGACAGCATCACCGCCGTGCCGCTCGAATAGGAAAACACCTTTCCGACCTCGCCGGTTAGCTGCTTGGCCTCGGCGAAGCCGGCCATGTCCGGCTCGAGATAGAGCATGCGCGTCACGTCGGCGACATCGCCATAATCCTCGTTGAATTCCAGCCCGCTCGACATCGCCATCATGTCGGCAACGCTGATGGCGGCGCGGCCATCGGCCTTCCACGCCTTGACCAGACCCTTGTTGTCGATCGCCATTTTGCCGTCCTTGACCAGCGTGCCGACGATCGCGGCATTGACCGTCTTGGTCATTGACCAGCCGAGCAGCGGCGTCTTGGCCGAGAAGCCGTCGCCATAACGCTCGGCGACGACGCGGCCGTTCTTCACCACCACGATGGCGCGCATGCCGGGTCCGGCCATGGCCGAGTCGTCGACGATTTTCGCGACCTCGGGATTTTGTGACGCATCCACGCGCTCGCCATCGGGCCAAAGCGCGTCCGCCTGCGCCGGTGCGGAAGCTGCCGCGCGCAGCGATGTCTGTCGCGCCTTCCCGGTATCACCGTCGGGAACCGAGGCGCAGCCGACGCCGTCGCGTTCCACCGCGACGCTCTTGCCCAGCACCCACAGCAGGCCGGCGGAGACAAGTCCCCTTTCCTTGTCGACGGAGATTTTCATCAGCCTGAGCAGCGGATGGCCCGGCGCCTGCACGTCGACGGCCAGAACCTGGTTAGCGTCGCGGCCGGCAATGAAGACGTTCGAGCAGACGATCTTGGCCGAATAGCCGGCGCCGACCCGGATCAGTTCCGGCGGCGCGAAATAGAGCCAGGCGAAGAGCGCGACCACCGCCAGGATCACCAGGCCAAGCAGACACTTGATGAACTTCGCGACAGCCCGCATCTTTCCCCGCCTCTTTGGATTCGCCGGCACGATTTATGTCATCGATTTGCCGCCATTGCTTCCGCAAAATCACCGGCGTAGTCGAGCGCCGTCAATGGATTATCAACCATGTTCGGCGATCAACTTGTCCATGTCGCCCGAAATTGCACAGCGGTTTTGGGACAACGACATGGACGGACAAATAAGGCGGACGATCTCGTGGGGCGATCGTCCGGCAGGGGGACGCGAGGTTAGCGACCACCATCAGTAAAGGACCCATCAGCGGCCGGCTGAACCCGGCTCGGGGAATATCATGCGCCGTCTCGCGGCCATCCTGATGCTGACGCTGCTCTGCGCCTGCTCAACCGTCGACGACCTTTCGCCGTTGTCGCCATCCTCGCAGACGGTCACCGTGCGCGCGCCCAAATTCGAGGATTCCAAGCCGCATGAGTGGGACAGCGGCGCGCCATGGACCTACGCCATCCACGGCACCGATGTCTCCAAATACCAGACCTCGGTCGACTGGCCCACCGCCAGGGCCAGCGGCATCACCTTCGCCTTCATCAAGGCGACCGAAGGCGGCGACCGCTTCGACGAGAATTTCAACGAGCACTGGGCACGCACCAGGGCAGCCGGAATCCCGCGCGCGGCCTATCATTTCTTCTATTTCTGCACGCCGGCGGAAGCCCAGGCGCGCTGGTTCATCGCCAATGTCCCAAATGACCCGTCAGCCATGCCGCCGGTGCTCGACATGGAATGGAACCCGAAATCGCCGACCTGCAGGCTGCGCCCCGATGCAGCCACCGTCCGCAGTGAGATGACCGTCTTTCTACAGATGGTCGAGCGTCACTACGGCAAGAAGCCGATCATCTACACCTCGGTCGACTTCTTCGACGACAACCAATTGGCGACGTTCCGCGGCTACCCCTACTGGCTGCGCTCGGTCGCAGGGCACCCGCGTGAGAAATACGGCAGCCATCCCTTCACCTTCTGGCAGTACACCGGCACCGGCATTGTGCCCGGCATGACCGGCAAGTCCGACATCAACGTCTTCAACGGCTCGGAAGCCGCCTGGAAGAAGTGGCTGCGGCAGAACACCCGTTGACATCGGCCCTCCCGCCTGCTTTTCGACACGGCGGGCGGCGAAACATGCAACCGCTGGTAATCCGGAGCGGCGCACTCGTGCGGGTGGCTGGCGCGGCTCCTGAATTTTGAAATCTCGCATGCGCCTGTGCGGTCCCAATCCGGGATCACAATCAGGTCATGCGCCGGTCTCGAAAGGAAAGCGATGCGATTGCGCGTTGAAATCCTGGCGGCGCTTTTTGTCGGCGCGTTTGCACTGCCCGCGGCGGCGCAGGAATGCGGCGGCGACTTCGAGACCTGGAAGCAGGGTGTTGCGGCCGAAGCCAAGGCGGCCGGCGTCGGCGAAACCGGGCTCGACGCGCTGGAGGACGCCACCATCGACGAGCGAGCGCTGGCGCGCGACCGCGCCCAGGGCGTCTTCACCCAGACTTTCACCGAGTTCTCCAACCGCATGATTTCGGCCTACCGCCTGAAGCAGGGCGCGGCCAATCTGAAGAAATATGCCGAAATCTTCGACCGCGCCGACAAGCAGTTCGGCGTCCAGCCGGCCATCATCGCCGCCTTCTGGGGGCTGGAGACCGACTTCGGCGCCGTGCAGGGCGACTTCCATACGCTGAATGCGCTGGTAACGCTTTCCCATGACTGCCGCCGGCCCCAGCTCTTCCGCCAGCAATTGGTGCCGCTTTTGACGCTCATCGATCGCGGCGTGCTGCCGGCCGACGTCAACGGCGCCTGGGCCGGGGAGATCGGCCAGACGCAGATCCTGCCGACCGACTATCTTGCCGAGGGTGTCGACGGCGATGGCGACGGCAAGGTCGATCTCAGGAACAGCGTGCCGGACGTCATCATGACGACCGCCAACAAGATCATGTCGCGCGGCTGGAAGCGCGACCAGCCCTGGGTCCAGGAAGTGCGCGTTCCCGACGACATGCCATGGGACCAGACCGGCCGCACCAACAAGCTACCGCTGTCGCAGTGGGCTCAGTGGGGCGTGACCGAGCCCAACGGCAACCCGCTTGTCGACAATGGCCTGAAAGCCGGCCTGGCGCTACCGATGGGCCGCAAGGGTCCCGCTTTCCTGACCTATGACAATTTCGATGTCTATCTCGAGTGGAACCAGTCCTTCACCTATGCGCTGACCGCCGCCGTTATGGCGACGCGGTTTGCCGGCGCTCCGCAATTCGACCCGCGCACGCCCGAGCAGGGCCTGAGCGGCGATCAAATGAAGGCGCTGCAGACCAAGCTCGAAGCCAAGGGTTACGATGTCGGCACGGTCGACGGCATCCTGGGCACCAACACGCGCGAAGCAATCCGCAAGGAGCAGACGCGGCTTGGCCTGCCCGTGGATGGCTGGCCGACGCCGGAGCTGTTGGCGAAGTTGTAGCGCCCTTTCCTTCTCCCCTTTGTGGGAGAAGGTGGATCGGCGCGCAGCGCCGAGACGGATGAGGGGTGTTCCAGCGGATGAGACGCTGGCTTTTCCTGGAGCACCCCTCATCCGTCGCCTTCGGCGACACCTTCTCCCACAAGGGGAGAAGGGGGAGCTTAATCCGCCATCGTCTCCAGGCTCGCGAACCCCTGCGGCGCGTCGCCTTCGTCGAACGGCGTCGTCACCTCCACGAATGTGTCGGGGTAAAAGCCGTTGAAGCGGGTCCTCAGCGACAGCGAGTAGGCGCCGATATGGCCGATCTCGATCCAGTCGCCGGTGTCGACCGTTTCCGGCAGCCAGAACGGCCTGGACAGGATGTCGACGGAATCGCAGGTCGCGCCGCAGACCTTGAAGGGCACGATGTTTTTCTCGTCGCCATTACGCGTGCGGATCGCCGGATCGGGGATGAAGCGGGCCGGCAGGGTGATCTTGCCTGTCCATGAATCCGACAGCGAGGCCCAGATGCCGTCATTGATGTAGAGCCGCTTGCCCTTGCGCAGCAGCACCCGCACGATCAGCGACAGGCAGCGCGCCACGATCACGCGTCCGGGCTCGGCCACCAGCGGCATCTGGTCGAACTGATACTCCGTCAGGTCGCCGGCAAGCCGCGACATCAGCTGGCCGAGCGAAGGCATCTCGACCTGCTTGCGGTATGGATCGTGGCCGTATTCGGCGGGGAAACCGCCGCCGACATCGAGCCCGGCAATGTCGAAGGTCAGGCGATTGCGCACCCAGTCGGCCGAGGCCAGCGCCCGCTCATAGGTGTCGGGATCCTCGATCTGGCTGCCGACATGGAAGCAGAGGCCAACCTTGTAGCCGGTCCGGTTCAGCCGCTCAGCAAGCTCGACCGCATTGGCCGGCCCGGCGCCGAATTTCTTCGACAATTCGTAAGCCGCATGGCCCTTGGTCTGGATGCGCACGAAGACGGTAATGGCGCCCGGGTCGATATCGAGCGCCCGCACGACGCGCGTCAGCTTGGTGATCTCGTCCTCATGGTCGAGCGAGATCACCCGGATGCCGTATTTCTCCAGCGCCAGCTTGATGTCCGACTGCGCCTTGACCGGGTGCATGTAGAGCATCTCGGCATCCGCCGAGACGGCGCGCACGGCCGCGAACTCTCCCGGCGAAGCGACGTCGAAGGTGCTGACGCCGGATTCCACCAATGTCTTCAGCACGATCTGCTCACCATTGGTCTTCACCGCATAGGCGGTCTTGCCGGGAAACATGCCCATGAACTGCAGGGCATCCGCCTTCAGCACCTGCGGGCGGAAACAGTAGACCGGATCGTCGGGACGAAGCGCCAGTGCCGCATCGCGGGCATTTTCGAATCGCTGCATGGACGAATCCTCGGGGCTGGAGCGCGCACAATTAATCCTAGCTAGCCGCCAAAGAAAACAGTTCTGTGTCTGGCGACCCGACGCGGCCGGTTGCACATTTTGCCAAAGCTAAACCACCAGTCAGGTTTCGGGTGGCCCTTGCCGGCGAACGCATTATCGGTTGGTGAGGTG
>NZ_RZSB01001389.1:0-532 GCF_004023285.1 Mesorhizobium sp. M2A.F.Ca.ET.067.02.1.1 | reverse complement strand
GGTCGCGCATTGGCAGACAATTTCGCGGCGTCCGGTCCGCGCGGCCATGCTGGTCGCGGTTCCGGACCCGATGGCGGCTCTGTTCCCGGTCTACGGCATGGCCTTCGCCAGGATACCCCAGGACAGATTGCGCTTTGCTTCGCTGGTGGTCGCTAGCACCGACGATCCCTACGGATCGCGCGACTATGCCGAGGCGAGGGCGGCGCGGTGGGGCAGCGGCATCGCCATCATCGGGTCGGCCGGCCATATCAACGCGCAAAGCGGATTGGGCGACTGGCCGCAGGGCCGCGCTTTGCTCGATGGCCTTGTCGCTGAAGCAGCCTGAGGCGCAGCGTTGACGTTTGAGCAACGAAAAAGGGCGGCATCTCTGCCGCCCTTTCCGTATGAATTAGCCAAGCAGCCTGGATTAGAAGTCCATGCCGCCACTCAAGCCCGCTTGCGGGCTTGAGCAATGTTGGCTGATGGGCGTGCTTTATGGACTTCTTAGAAGTCCATGCCGCCACTCAAGCCCGCTTGCGGGCTTGAGCAATGT
>NZ_RZSB01001388.1:0-539 GCF_004023285.1 Mesorhizobium sp. M2A.F.Ca.ET.067.02.1.1 | reverse complement strand
TGGAGCGCGGCGTGCGGCCGATCGGCGACTGGTCGATGTCGATGACCTTGTCGAGGAATTCCAGCCCCTCGATGCGGTCGTGCTCGGCCGGATGCTCGCGCGAGCCCATGATGCGGCGCGAGGCCGCCTTGAACAGCGTCTCGATCAGGAAGGTCGACTTGCCGCCGCCCGACACGCCGGTGACCGCGGTGAAGGTGCCGAGCGGGATTTCGGCCGTGACGTTCTTCAGATTGTTGCCGCGCGCGCCGACCACCTTGATGCGCCGGTTCTTCTTGGCTTCGCGGCGCACCGCGGGCGTCGCCACTTCGAGCTCGCCGGACAGGTACTTGCCGGTGATCGAGGCGGGCGTCGCCATGATCTGCTGCGGCGTGCCTTGCGCGATGATGCGGCCGCCGTGGATGCCGGCGGCCGGGCCGATGTCGACGACATAGTCGGCATGCAGGATGGCGTCCTCGTCATGCTCGACGACGATCACCGTGTTGCCGATATCGCGCAGGTGCTTCAGCGTGTCGAGCAGACGCGCATTGTCGCGCTGGTGC
>NZ_RZSB01001387.1:0-539 GCF_004023285.1 Mesorhizobium sp. M2A.F.Ca.ET.067.02.1.1 | reverse complement strand
GTTGAAGGGACGCCCGTCCCAGGAGAAATGCAGGTCCTGGACCGTGGCGCGCAGCCGTTCGGCGGTTGCGGCGGCACAGTCGGCATCGCAATCGAAGAGCAGCACGCCGAACTCGTCGCCGCCGAGCCTGGCCAGGATGTCGCCGGGCGGCAGCTCGTTGGCGAGCAGCACCGAGATCTGGCGCAGCAGCTGGTCGCCGGCGGCATGGCCGCATGTGTCGTTGACCAGCTTGAACTGGTCGAGGTCGAGATACATCAGCGCATGCCTGCGCGACCTTTCCGGCGCTTCGGAGATCGCGCCCGCCAGCCGGTTCTCGAAGTCGCGGCGGTTGACGAGACCGGTCAGCGCATCATGCGATGCCTGCCACGACAGGCGCTCGATATAATCCTGCTCGCGCGTCATGTCGTGCAGGGCCAGGACACAGCCGAGGATCTGGCCTGAGACGATCAGCGGCGCGCCGTTCAGCGCCACCGGCACGACCGAGCTGTCGGGACGCTCCAGGAGCTGCGGGCGCACATTGGAGCGGCGTGGCTCGCCTG
>NZ_RZSB01001386.1:0-544 GCF_004023285.1 Mesorhizobium sp. M2A.F.Ca.ET.067.02.1.1 | reverse complement strand
GTCGCAGAGGCCATCGTCGATCTCGTGGCGATGCCGCATGGCCGCCGGCCGTTCCGCGTCCATATCGATCCGTCCGACGACGGCGCGGCCATCGTCAACGGTGTCGCCGACCGCGTCCGCGCCCAGCTTCTGGAGCGCATCGGCCTTGCTGACCTCCTTCATCCAAAGCCCTGAACCCAACCCGAAAGGAACCTGGAAATGCCCTTTGCCAACTTCAAGATGCCCGAGGCGGCCCTCACGAAGGCGCAGAAGGAGGACCTGATCCACAAGACCACGCAGATGTTCGTCGACTATTTCGGCGAAGGTGTGCGTCCCCACACCATGGTGCTGATCGAGGAGGTTCCCGATGGGGGCTATGGCCGCGCCGACGAGGTCTTCGTCATTCCCGACGCCTACCGGGCTAAGGATAGTGCCTGACTTGAACCGGGCGAGTCGCTTGCCGAGCGGCACGCCCGACCTTCCGTGTCGGAGCCGATACTCGCTTCGCTTGGATCAGCCCCGGTTCGGCAAGCTCCGCAGGAATTCGATCATCGCGGCGTTGACC
>NZ_RZSB01001385.1:0-547 GCF_004023285.1 Mesorhizobium sp. M2A.F.Ca.ET.067.02.1.1 | reverse complement strand
GCATTGATGCGCGGGCCGATCAGGAAGGACAGATGGAAGGTGTTGATCGGCTCACCGATGCGCGAGACCCGCGCCAGCGCCGCCAGCCCCTCATTCTTCTGCTGGCGCAACACCTGCAACCCCTTGACGACGAAGGCGCGGTTGACGCCGGTGAGCGGTACCACGTCGCACACCGTCGCCAGCGCCACGAGGTCTAGCAGCGAAAGCAGATCGACGGGCGCGGCATCCGGCAGCCTTTCGCGCAGCAGCTTTGCCGTCTGAACCAAGCACAGGAAGACGACGCCGGCGGCGCACAGATGCCCTTGCCCCGACAAATCGTCCTCGCGATTGGGATTGACCACGGCCACAGCGGGCGGCAGCGGGCCGCCGACCTGGTGGTGGTCGAGCACCACCACGTCGGCGCCGGCTTCCCTGGCCGCCTCGATCGAGGTCGCGCTGTTGGTGCCGCAATCGACGGTGACGATCAGCTTGGCGCCGCGCGAGATCAGTTCCCGCATCGCTTCCGGATTGGGCCCGTAGCCTTCGAAGATGCGGTCCGGGATATAGA
>NZ_RZSB01001384.1:0-549 GCF_004023285.1 Mesorhizobium sp. M2A.F.Ca.ET.067.02.1.1 | reverse complement strand
ACACTGGCAATACGCCATGACAATTGCAAGTGCACTGGACGCAGCCCCGCAATCTTGGCAAATTTACTTTGAAGTCACCGATTGGAGGCGGCGATGACTCGGGGGAAATTATCATGACCACTGCGACATTGGGACAACCCGGCAGGTTCGAGATCGGCAGGGTATTCAGCAATACCTTCGCAGTCATTGACCGAAACATCGGGCTTTGCGTGGGGCTGGCGGCGCTGTTCGCCGGCCTGCCGACATTGGTGATCCGGATGGTGACCCAGCCTCAGATCGACGCGATTCTGCAAAGGGATCCTGGTGCCATGCCTGATCCGAGCGCGGCATTTCGCAATTCCTACATCACCATCATCGCCGGTCTGATTTCATTTGTGTGCACGCTTCTGCTGCAATCGGCGCTGGTGCGGGCGACCATCGAGGACCTCAACGGCAAGCGGCCGTCCTTCGGCGACTGCATCCAGATTGCGATCCGCTTTCTGCTGCCGACGCTGGCGATCGGCATTCTTGTCGCTCTCGGCGCGGGCATTGGCCTGATGCTGCTGATCG
>NZ_RZSB01001383.1:0-551 GCF_004023285.1 Mesorhizobium sp. M2A.F.Ca.ET.067.02.1.1 | reverse complement strand
GGATGGTCTCGGTGAGATGGCGCGGGTCGGGCTTGCGGAAAGCAAACGTATCCTGGCCGCAGATCGCGGCAAAATAGTCCGACATGCCAAGCGCGCCGATCAGCGTCGCGGAATTGGCTTCGTATTTGTTGGTGCAGACGGCCATCAGGTATCCGGCGGCCTGGAAACGGTCGAGCGCCGCGATCACGCCAGGGTAGGGGCGCGACTTGCCGGGGATGTTCAGCGTGTAATGGTCGAGGAAGAGCTTCAGCAGCCGGTCGTGCTCTTCGGCCATCAGCGCCTTGTTCTGCGCGGCATGCGCGCGTTCGATCATGACGCGGCCGCCATGGCCGACGAAGCGCCTGAAGCCGGCTTCGTCGACAGCGGCCAGATCACTCGCCGCCAGGCTGTGATTGAGGCTGTCGAGCAAGTCGGGCGCCGTGTCGACCAGCGTGCCGTCGAGGTCGAAGACAATGATCGGGCGGGTCATGGGCGGTCCTGCGAAATTCTCGTTGCTGCAGCCGATACAGGCTGGCCAGGGTTCAAGCAAGAAGCCTCGATCGGTCCACAGA
>NZ_RZSB01001382.1:0-552 GCF_004023285.1 Mesorhizobium sp. M2A.F.Ca.ET.067.02.1.1 | reverse complement strand
GGCTGCTCCAATCTCGATGCCGGCCAGTTGCGCGCGGCACTCGACGTGGCCAGCCTGCGCAGCCTGCCGCGTTACGAGGTGCTGCAGCCTGAATACAATTTGTACGATCGCTCATCGCTCGACGGACCGCTGCTCGATCTCTGCAAGGCTGAGGATATCGGCGTCATCACCTATTTCAGCCTGGCCAAGGGATTTTTGAGCGGGAAATACCGCAGCAAGCCCGATCTCGGGCAAAGCGCGCGCGGCGAGGGCGTGGCCGGCTACCTCAACGAGCGCGGCATGCGCATCCTGTCCGCGCTCGATGCAGTGGCCGAACGCCATTCGGCCAAGCAGGCGGAAGTGGCGCTGGCCTGGATCATCGCGCGTCCAGGCATCACCGCGCCGATCGCCAGCGCCACGACGCCGGCCCAGATGGACAGCCTGATCCGCGCCGCATCGCTCAAGCTTTCGGCGGACGATGTCGCGGCGCTGGACCGGGCCAGCTCGTAAGGCGTGTTGATCTTCGGGTGAGGCCGGTCTGCAAATGGCAGTTTCCTGCGCTTCCGGTGCTAC
>NZ_RZSB01001381.1:0-563 GCF_004023285.1 Mesorhizobium sp. M2A.F.Ca.ET.067.02.1.1 | reverse complement strand
GCGTGGCGCATGACGCGCACCACATCATCGTCGTCGGCACCAACAAGCAAGACATGGCTTTGGCCGTCAACCGGCTGGGCGAGGTGGGGGGAGGCGTGGTGCTCTATTCAAAGGGCAAGGAACTGGCGCTGGTCGAGATGCCGATCGCCGGCCTGATGTCCGACGAACGCGCCGAGATCGTCGCGGCCAAGGCCGAACAACTGACCGAGGCGATGCGGAAGGTCGGCTGCTCGCTCAACAACGCCTATATGCAGCACTCGCTGCTGGCGCTGGTGGTTATCCCGGAGCTCAGGATATCGGATGTCGGTCTTGTCGACGTGACGACCTTCCAGAAGGTCGATCTTTTTATCTAAAGCAGGTCATCCGCCCGTCGCGATGGTCAGCACCTTGAACGGCGTGGTGATGACCACCTCGGCCACCGATCCCACGGCTTTGCCGAGGCCTTGGCCGATATTGTCCAACCCGGCGCCCTGAGGTTCGCCCGCTCGCAGGGCAGCCGGCGTGCGCAGCCGGTCGCCAAGCAATTGCACCAGGATCGGGTTATCGGCGAATTTGGCATGGTT
>NZ_RZSB01001380.1:0-565 GCF_004023285.1 Mesorhizobium sp. M2A.F.Ca.ET.067.02.1.1 | reverse complement strand
ACCCGGTACGGCCGGTGGTCGCCATTGTCGGCGGCGCCAAGGTCTCGACCAAGATCGACCTTTTGATGAACCTGGTGAAGAAGGTCGACGCGCTGGTGATCGGCGGCGGCATGGCTAACACCTTCCTGGCCGCGCGTGGCACCGATGTCGGCAAGTCGCTTTGCGAGCACGACCTTGCCGGCACCGCCAAGCAGATCATGATCGAGGCGGCGGAAGCTGGCTGCGCCATCATCCTGCCCGCCGACGGCGTGGTGGCCAAGGAATTCAAGGCGGGTGCCGCGAGCGAGACCGTTGCCATCGATGCCGTGCCGGCGGACGGCATGATCCTCGATGTCGGCGCAAAGACCGTGCAGAGCGTTACCGACTGGATCGACCGCGCCGCGACCTTGGTGTGGAATGGCCCGCTCGGCGCCTTCGAGATAGAGCCCTTCGATCGCGCCACGGTGGCGGCGGCAAAGCACGCGGCCGCCCGCACCAAGGCAGGCAAGCTGGTCTCGGTCGCCGGCGGCGGCGACACGGTGGCCGCCCTCAACCATGCCGGCGTCGCCGACGACTTCACTTATGT
>NZ_RZSB01000137.1:0-10273 GCF_004023285.1 Mesorhizobium sp. M2A.F.Ca.ET.067.02.1.1 | reverse complement strand
CGACATCGCCTGCGTGGCCGAGGTGTCGACCGGGTTGACGATGATGGCGTCGACGCCCGAGGCGGCGAAGTTCTTGATCTGGTCGAGCTGCTTGGCCACGTCGTTCTGCGCGTCCTCGACCTGCAGCTCGACGCCATCCATGCCCTTGGCCTGCGCGATCATGCCGTTGCGCAGCACGGTGAGGAAGTTGTCGTCGAAAAGAGCCATCGAAACGCCGATCTTGGCGGCGAAGGCGGATGAACACATCAGCGCCGAAAGCGCGACGCCCAAAAGAAGTTTCTTCATTTTCTCCTCCACTTGGTGTCCGGCTGCACCTATTGAACCGGAATCCCCGGTTTGCCCGGGGAATCTCTCCCTGCGGCCATGCGGCGTCGCCAGTTCGACTGGAACGCCTCTTCCTCCGTTCGAACAGGCGCTCCGGAACGAAAGAACCAAAAGGCCTATTTGGTGAAATATTTATTCCATTTCGTTTCGGAAACGTCAAGGGCGATTCCGACCGGGGCGGCCGGTTTTTCGATCACCATGGGCGTGACAACGACCAAATTCGTCGAAATTTGCGCCCGAGGCCGGGTGAACCACGATGAAAGAATCCATCAGGCTGATGGATTCTTTCACATCGGCTACATCGCGCTCAGCGCCTAGATGTTTTCGGGCAGATAGACGTCGAAGGGCAGGAAGGTCTGTCCCGGCGCATTGGCTGCGCCGCTTTCGATGGCATGGGCCATCAGCCCGACGAGTTCGCGGCAGAGCGCCGCGAGCGGTGTCGAGATCACCATGGTGAGGATGTTGTCGGCAAGCGCGGCGCGCGAGACGGCGTTGATCTCGTTGCAGATGACGACCGGCATCTCGGCCGGCTTTGCCGTTCTCAGAGCCGAGACCGCGCCCTCCATACCGCCGCCGGCGACATAGCAGCCGGCGAGATCGGGATGGCGGGCCAGGAGATCGAGCATGGCGTCATGCGTCACGTCATTGGCCTCGAGATTGACCAGCGTCTCCATCACGGTGAAGTCGGGCGCGTGCTCGCGGAAGAAAGAGCGGAAGCCGATCTCGCGCAATTCATGGCCGTGGAAGCGGTGGCTGCCGACGAAGAGCGCGACCTTGCCCGGCTTCCTTGCGGCCTTGGCGATCATCCAGGCGGCACTGCGCCCGACCTTGCGGTTGTCGAGCCCGACATAGCCCTCGCGGATGCCGGCGGCAAAATCCGACAGCAGCGAGAAGACCGGCTGTCCCCTCGCCTTCATTGTCTCCACGACCGCCGTCAGCGTCGGATGGTCCGGGCCGACGACGGCGATGGCCCTGGATTTCGCCGCCAGCCCACGCATCTGGGCGGCGATCTCATCGGGCGCCAGCGAAGCGGCGAAATCGATGGTTGCAACGCCACGAAAACGCTGCGACTGCGCGACCGCCAGCTCGAGCTCCTTGGCGAAATCGCCATAGAAGACGTCATTGCCCCTGAGCAGCAGGAAGCCGAGCCGATATTCCGGCAATTCCTGGCGCATGCGCTGCTTGATCAGCCCAGCGGCGTGATAGCCGATCTCGGTGGCAGCGTCATAGACCCGGCGCGCCGTCTCCTCGCGCACCGGCAGGCGGCTGTTTAGCACCCTGTCGACGGTGGCGACGCTGACGCCGGAGACGCGCGCGAGATCGGTAATGGTCGGGCGCTTTGCCATGAATGCTTCCTCACTTGTCCCACTCCGGCTAGCCGGCTCACCCATATCTCTTTCTGATGGGAAATGATAGAAACTATCTTTGTGATGTTGAGACTATCAGACCTTGCGGCTATGCTGAAGTCGAAAGTCAGCGATGGCGCGACCCCCGCACGGTCGAGCGGTTCGCCAAGGGCTGGCGGAGGAACCCCAATGACGGCAATCACGTCTTCCGCGGCGTCGCCGCGCGACTACAGCCTGACCGGGCGAGACGCCAGGCTCGCGGTCGAGAACGGGCTCGCGGCGGCCGAGTGGTACCACACCGAGATCCCGCGCAAGCAGATGAAGGAGCTGATGCAGCGCTCCGACCAGCCGGCGATCCGCGACACCGTCATCTGGCTGGCCGCATTCGTCATCGGCGCCGTGGGCGGCATCTCGTTCTGGGGCAGCTGGTGGTGCGTGCCGTTCTTCTTCGTCTACGGCACGCTCTACGGCTCCTCGACCGATTCCCGCTGGCACGAATGCGGCCACGGCACGGCCTTCCGCACGCAGTGGATGAACGACGCCGTCTACCAGCTCGCCTGCTTCATGATCATGCGCAACCCGGTGACCTGGCGCTGGAGTCATACGCGCCACCACACCGACACCATCATTGTCGGACGCGATCCCGAGATCGCCGTCATGCGCCCGCCGGACCTGTTGCGCGTGGTGCTGAACTTCTTCGGCATCCTCGACGCCTGGCATGCGATGACCGACATGCTGCGCAATGCCGCCGGCATCATCAGCCCCGCGGAAAAGACCTTCATTCCCGAACAGGAGCAGCCGAAGGCGATCCGCGTGGCGCGTATCTGGCTCGCCATCTACATCGCGACCATCGCGCTGGCGCTCTACCTGCATTCATGGCTGCCGCTGATGCTCGTCGGCCTGCCCCGCCTCTACGGCGCCTGGCATCACGTGATGACCGGCCTGCTGCAGCATGGCGGACTCGCCGAAAATGTCATCGATCACCGCCTGAACAGCCGGACGGTGCTGATGAACCCGATCAGCCGCTTCATCTACTGGAACATGAACTACCATGTGGAGCACCACATGTTCCCGATGGTGCCCTATCACGCGCTGCCCAAGCTGCACGAGATGATCAAGCACGACCTGCCGCCACCGACGCCGTCGATCCTGGCCGGCTACCGCGAGATGATCCCTGCCTTCCTGCGCCAGCTGCGCAACGAGGATTACTTCCTCAAGCGCGCGCTGCCGTCGACGGCAAAGCCCTACCGGGAAGAATTGCACAACGACAGCCCGGTGGCGGCAGCGGCCGAGTGAGCTGCCGAAGGCTGACCAGGAATTTCACGAGGACGAGATGAGCGACTGGGTCGAGGCCTGCGCGGCCGGGGATATCGACGAAGAGGACGTGATGCGGTTCGACCATGCCGGACGCACCTTCGCCATCTACCGCAGCCCGGACGACGAATATTTCGCCACCGACGGCCTGTGCACGCATGAAAAGGTGCACCTGGCGGACGGGCTGGTGATGGACGACATCATCGAATGCCCCAAGCACAATGGTCGCTTCAACTACAAGACCGGCGACGCGCGCGGCGCGCCGGTCTGCGTCAACCTCAGGACTTATCCGGTCAAGGTCGATGCCGGAAAGGTCCTGATCCAGGTCGGATGACGGCGATGGCCGGGATGGTGATCATCGGTGCGGGCGAGTGCGGCGGGCGCGCCGCGCTTGCGCTCCGCGATCTCGGCTATGACGGGGCGGGGGGATTGGGCGGCGACGAGCCGCATCCGCCCTATGAGCGGCCGCCGCTCTCGAAGGACGCGATGACCGGAGAGGCTCCCTCCATCAAGGCGATCGCCAGCGACGCGCTCTTCGCCGAACGCGCGATCCGGCACATCCATTCCGTCCGGGCGGTCGCGATCGACCGTGCAGCGCATGTCGTGCACCTTTCCGACGGCTCTTCCCTTCCCTACAACAAGCTGCTGCTGGCGACCGGGTCCGTGCCGCGCCAGCTGCCGATGACGGGCCTCGGCTCGCGCTGCGTCTATTTGAGGACCTTCAACGACGCACTCGCTATACGTGCCCATCTCAGCGCCGGAAATCGCGTCGCCATCATCGGCGGCGGCTTCATCGGGCTGGAGCTTGCCGCCTCGGCGCGCAAGCTCGGCGCCACGGTCACCGTCATCGAGGCGCAGCCGCGTATCCTGATGCGCGGCGTGCCGGCCGAGATCGCCGAAATCATCCACAAGGCGCATGAGGCCGAGGGCGTCCCGATCCGCACCGGCCAGGGGATCGCCGCGATTGCCGATGACGGCAAGGACGTCGCCATCACGCTGGCCGACGGGCAGAAGATCGTCGCCGATCTCGCGGTGATCGGCATCGGCGCCGTGCCGGTGACGGCGCTTGCCGCCGAAGCGGGGCTCGCGATCGACAACGGCATCGCCGTCGACGAGCGTTTGCGCACCGCCGACCCGGATATCTTCGCCGCCGGCGATTGCTGCTCGTTTCCGCTGGGGATCTATGGCGGCCGGCGCGTGCGGCTGGAAGCCTGGCGCAATGCGCAGGAACAGGGCGCGCTGGCGGCGAAGAACATGCTGGGCGCCGACGAGGCCCATGCCGCCGTGCCGTGGTTCTGGTCGGATCAGTATGGCCTGACCCTGCAGATCGCCGGACTTTCCGACGAGGGCAAGAGCGTCGTGCGGCGCGACCTCGACGACGGCGCCTTCATTCTGTTCCATTTGGCGCAGGACGGCAGGCTGATCGCCGCCAGCGGCATCGGCCCCGGCAATGCGGTGGCGCGTGATATCCGGCTGGCGGAGATGCTGATCGCCAAGCGGGGGAAGCCGGCGCCGGAAGCGCTCGGCTCGCAAGCGGTCAAGCTGAAGTCGCTGCTGGCAGCTTGAGGTCTGGTTAGAAAAGCGCCTTCAGCTCGTCCAGCTTGTCGTTGACCACCCAGCCGTAATAGTTCTCCTCGGGCAGCTTTTCCGGTTCGCCGGCGGCGCGGCGTCTGTCGTTCTCGGCCTTCAGCGCATAGGCGCGCTGCTCGGGGTTGCCGACATTGTAGAGCGTGGCGGTAAGCCCCGGATTGTGGGAGATGTCGAAGCCGGCGATGCTGCGATAGGCGTCGATCGACTTCCTGATGGTCGCTGCAACGTAAGGCAGCGTCAGGTCCGGGTCCATGATGGTCTTGTAGACCGCATTGGGATCCTCGACATTAAGCTTCGGCAGGCCGGAGACCTTGTGCACGAGATCGCTCATCTGCAGCGCGGTCAGCGGGTTCAACTGGCCGAGACCGAAGGTCTGGCCGGCATAATAGGGCTGGAAGAAGGTTGCGCCGAAGCGGTCGTTGGGGAAGCTTGTGCCGCCGACGGTCTTGCCGCGAAAGGCATGGTTCCACACCTGCTCGCGGCATTCCCACAGATCGTAGCTGTCGTCCATGCCGGCGCATTTCTTGAATTCCGGCCGCTGAACGAAATCGCCGACATCCTCGCCCACATAGGCGAAGGTCAGCTTGCTCGACAGATAGGACATCGCCTTGACGTAGTAGGTCTGCAGGCGGTCATAGGCGTCGACATTGTAGGTGTGCTCGCCGACGATGGCGCCGACGATATGCATCGGATCGATACCGTAGGCAGCCGCCACCTTCCTGATCTTGCCGCGCAGCTCGGCATCGTTCTGCAGCAACGCGTAGACTTTACGGTACTTGGCCTGGAAGGTGGTGTTGGTTGCCTGGGTGCGCCGGCTGGACGCGCCCGGAATGTCCGGCTGCACGGCATTGCGATTGCCCGGAGGCACCATGGTCGCGGCATCGGCGATCGTCACCGCCGCCGCCAGTGCAAGACACACAAAAAGAAACAGATACTTCTTCATCCGCCGCCGCTTTGGGGCGGCTCGGCTATCGCCGATCAACCCCCAACCATTTGATTGAACGCAAGTTCAGACGGAAAACCGCTGGATGGTTTTCCCGAAATTGCTTCCAGAACGCGCGGCAACCTAGGTAAAGCGTCCGACAGAGTCGAGAGAAGGCTACCGACTGCCCCCAAAAATGGTGGCGGGATGCTTCCATTTGGCCACACCCAAAGCGGTCGGCCGGACAAGTCGGGCCGGCGCTGAGGCCGGCCCGACTTCAAAAATCAAAGAATGAAGCGCGACAGGTCGGTGTTGCGCGACAGGTCGCCGACATGCTTCTCAACATAGGCGGCGTCGATGGTGACCGCCGTGCCGTTGCGGTCCGGCGCATCGTAGGAAATCTCGTCCAGCACGCGTTCCATCACCGTCTGCAGGCGCCTTGCGCCTATGTTCTCGACGCTGGCGTTAAGATCGACCGCGATGCCGGCGAGCGAATCGATGGCGTCGTCGGTGAAGGTCAGCTCGACGCCCTCGGTCTTCATCAGCGCCACATACTGCTTGATGAGGCTCGCCTCGGTCTCGGTTAGGATGCGGACGAAATCCGACTTCTCCAGCGCGCGCAGCTCGACGCGAATCGGCAGGCGGCCCTGCAGTTCGGGCAGCAGGTCGGACGGCTTGGAGACGTGGAAGGCGCCGGAAGCAATGAACAGGATGTGGTCGGTCTTGATCGGCCCGTATTTGGTCGCGACCGTGGTGCCCTCGACCAGCGGCAGCAGGTCGCGCTGCACGCCCTCGCGGGACGGACCGCCCGAAATGTCGCTCCTGGCCGCGATCTTGTCGATCTCGTCGAGGAAGACGATGCCGTCATTCTCGGCCGATTCCAGCGCGCGACGCACGACCTCGTCCTGGTCGAGCAGCTTGTCGGATTCGTCGTTGACGAGCAGCGCATAGGAATCGCGGACCGTGGTCTTGCGGGTCTTGGTCCTGCGGCCGCCCATCGCCTTCGACAGCATGTCGTTGATGTTGAGCACGCCGACATTGCCGCCGGGCATGCCGGGGATCTCGAAGCCTGGCATGCCGCCATTGCCGGTGTCGGCCACCTCGATCTCGATCTCCTTGTCGTCAAGCTCGCCGTCGCGCAGCTTCTTGCGGAAGCTATCGCGCGTGGCCGGGCTCGCCGTCTTGCCGACCAGGGCCTCCAGCACGCGTTCCTCGGCGTTGATCTGGGCGCGCGCCGCAACGTCCTCGCGCATCTTCTCGCGGGTCAGGCCGATGGCGACCTCGACGAGGTCGCGCACGATCTGCTCGACATCGCGGCCGACATTGCCGACCTCGGTGAACTTGGTAGCCTCGACCTTGACGAAGGGCGCGCCGGCGAGCCGCGCCAGGCGGCGCGAGATCTCGGTCTTGCCGACGCCGGTCGGGCCGATCATCAGGATGTTCTTCGGCATCACCTCTTCGCGCATCTGGCCTTCCAGCTGCTGGCGGCGCCAGCGGTTGCGCAAGGCGATGGCCACGGCGCGCTTGGCGTCCTTCTGGCCGATGATGAAGCGGTCGAGTTCCGAAACGATTTCGCGGGGAGAAAAGGTGCTCATTTTACTCAAATTCCACTTTGCCACTGCCTGATGGACTCGAACGGATGCAGCAGCATGATCACGTTGAGCGTCAGATTGTCCCGGATGATGTAGCCCGTGCCGAGCTCGAAGATGAGCGCCAGGGCCACGATCACCCATATAGGTAGCTTTCGCGCCATCACAAATCCCAGCGCCATGAACAGCGTGTCGGACACCGAGTTGATGATCGAATCGCCGTAATAGTTGAGCGAGATGGTGCCGGCGCGGTAGCGCTCGATGATGAAGGGGCTGTTTTCCAGGATTTCCCAGCCGCCTTCGATGAGGACGGCGAAGGCGAGCCTTAAGCCAACCGGCGAGCGCGGAAACAGCGCCCAGGCCAGCGCATAGAACAGGAAGCCGTGGATGATGTGCGAGAAGGTGTACCAGTCGGCGATGTGCTGGGAATTCTCCGAGCTATTGACCACGCCGTGCCAGAGCTTGACGTAGCCGCAGGTGCAGATCGGCGGATGGCCCATGCCGTACAAGGTGCCCGCCTGGAACACGATCAAGGCGAGCACGAGCAGCAGGCCCATGCGCCAGCTGTCTTCATAAGCGGAAAGCGTTTTGTCCCCTCCGGGCGCGATCATTGCCTCAGTCCCCCAGATTTTCATCGTCGTCTTCGTCCGCATCGACGGCCATCAGCACGACGTCCTCATATTGCGAATGCCTGCGGCCGATCGGCCTGAAGCCGGCCTTCTCATAGGCGCGGATGGCGCGGGCATTGTCGGGATGCGGGTCGATGATGACGCGCGGCGCGCCTTCCTCGAACAGCTCCTCGACGAACTGGCGCAGGATTGCCGAGCCATGGCCGACACCAACCAGCTCCGGCGGGCCGATCGACAGATCGACGCCCAGCGTGCCGAAGGGCTGGTCGGCGTAAGGATGGTCGTCCTCCAGATGCGGGTCATAGCTCTGCAGATAGGCGATCGGCCTGCCGTCCAATTCGACGATCAGCGGCTCCACCGAGACCGAATCCATATGCTCGCGGATATCGGCGATTTCCTTTTCCGGATCGTCCCACCACTCAGCGACATGCGGCTCGCTCAGCCACCTGGCGATCAACGGCAGATCCTTCTCGGTGACCGGCCGAAAGTCGTAGCTATGCTGCTGAGTGACCATGATCTTATCCAAAAACCGGCTCCCACTTTTTGGGATCATGGTCGGCAGGCTCAAGCGGCATCGAGCGTTTCGACGACGAAATTGTTGTTGGTGTAGACGCAGATGTCGGACGCGATCTGCATGGCCTTGCGGGCGATCTCCTCGGCGTCCTTGTCGGTGTCGATCAGCGCGCGGGCCGCGGCCAGGGCGTAATTGCCGCCGGAGCCGATGGCCATCACGCCGTGTTCGGGCTCGAGCACATCGCCATTGCCGGTCAGCGCCAGCGAGACCGACTTGTCGGCGACCAGCATCATGGCTTCCAGGCGGCGCAGGTAACGGTCGGTGCGCCAGTCCTTGGCGAGCTCGACGCAGGCGCGCGTCAGCTGATCGGGATATTGCTCGAGCTTGGCTTCGAGCCGCTCGAGCAGGGTGAAGGCGTCGGCAGTGGCGCCTGCGAAGCCGGCAATGACGCTGCCGCCCTTGCCGATGCGGCGCACCTTGCGGGCGTTGCCCTTCATGATGGTCTGGCCGAGGCTGACCTGGCCGTCGCCGGCGATCACGACCTTGTTGCCCTTGCGCACGCTGATGATGGTCGTGGCGTGCATGGTGAGTTCATTCGACATTTTGAGCTCCGATTCGCGCTATCCCTTGAAGGCGATTGGCGCGGTACGAGTGAGTTGGATCGGCCATATGTATGCATAAGGCCAACGATTGCAAACCGCCCCGCGGCGAAGGCCGATAGTGGCCGGAATGGCAACTGGCAATCGCCGGATCATGCTGATAGAAGGCTTTCGTTTTCAAGCCCGAGGGCCCCGACCAGGGCAATAAGGACACGACGATGACGCGTTCGGCCGAAGTCAGCCGCAAGACCAAGGAAACCGAGATTTCGGTCTCGCTCCATGTCGACGGCAAGGGCAAGGCCGACATTTCGACCGGCGTCGGCTTCTTCGACCATATGCTCGATCAGCTGTCGCGGCATTCGCTGATCGACATGACGATCAAGGCCAAGGGCGACCTGCATATCGACGACCACCACACGGCCGAGGACACCGGCATCGCGATCGGCCAGGCTTTGAGCAAGGCGCTGGGCGAGCGGCGCGGCATCATGCGCTACGCCTCGATCGACCTCGCCATGGACGAGACGCTGACCAGGGCGGCGGTCGATGTTTCCGGCCGGCCCTTCCTGGTCTGGAACGTCGCCTTCTCGTCGCCGAAGATCGGCACCTTTGACACCGAGCTGGTGCGCGAGTTCTTCCAGGCCCTGGCGCAGAATGCCGGCATCACGCTGCATGTGACCAATCATTACGGCGCCAACAACCATCACATCGCCGAGACCTGCTTCAAGGCCGTGGCCAGGGCGCTGCGCGCAGCGCTCGAGCCCGATCCGCGCCAGCCCGACGCGGTGCCGTCCACCAAGGGATCGCTGAAAGGATAGGCTATGGCGGTCTATGTCGTGATGACGCCGCCGGCCGGCAACAACGCCGAGGACATCCGTTTCGTGCGCGACGGCTTTACCTGGCTCGGCTTCCTGTTCTCGCCGCTCTGGCTGGCCTGGAACCGGCTCTGGATGGCGGCCGTGCTGACCTTCGTCGTCATGGCGCTCCTGTCGGCGACCGGTGAGAAGCTGGGGCTCGGATGGGCCGGATCGATGCTGTCGCTGCTGGTCTCGCTTTACATCGGCTTCGAAGGACAGAATTTACGCATCGCTTCGCTGCGCCGGCGCGGCTGGCGCGAATGGGGCGTGATCGAGGCCGGCAATCTCGCCGATGCCGAGACGCGCCATGCCCTGGACGCCGGCGAGGAGAGCGAGGAGCAGCCAGCCTTGCCGCGCATCGTACCGGACGCATCGCTGGCGCGCCCGCCGCAAACCGGCATGGCGCTCGGCCTGACCCATACGCCTGGAAGGCCCTGACATGCGGGTAGCCATCATCGACTACGGCTCGGGCAATCTGCGCTCGGCCACCAAGGCTTTCGAGCGCGCGGCGCGCGAAGGAGGCATCGCCGCGACGATCGAGCTGACGGCCGACGCCGGGCGGGTGCGTTCCGCCGACCGCGTCGTACTGCCG
>NZ_RZSB01001379.1:0-566 GCF_004023285.1 Mesorhizobium sp. M2A.F.Ca.ET.067.02.1.1 | reverse complement strand
GCAAGCGGCGGGACGCTGACGATCAAGAATGCCAATCGACCGATCGTGGTCGGCGGGCTCGACATCGACGTCGCGGGTGAGGCGCCGGCAATCGCCGAGCTTGCCTCCTACGAGCCGATCAATGCCATGCGCCATGTCGGGCTGGCGCCCGAGGACCTGTCCGGCACCGTTACCGGCCACGTCAGGGCAGACATTCCGCTGACGAGGGGCATGGACACCTCGAAGCTCGATTGGCTGGTTTCCCTCGACTATCAGGACCTGTCGCTCGCCAAGTCGTTCGAAGACCAGACCGTTACCGAGGCGGACGGCTCGATAACAGTGGGGCCAAAGCAGGCGGTGATTTCGGCGGATGCCAAGCTCAACGGCATTCCGGCCGAGCTCGATCTGGTCGAACCGCTCGCCGATGACGGGCCGGCGCGCAGCCGCAAGGTCACGCTGATCCTCGACGACAAGACGCGCAACGCCAGCATGCCTGGGCTGTCGGACCTGCTTTCGGGAACCATCAAGGTGGCGATCGACAAGAGCGGCGAGGACGCCCAGCAGGTCTCGGCGGACCTGACCAATGC
>NZ_RZSB01001378.1:0-567 GCF_004023285.1 Mesorhizobium sp. M2A.F.Ca.ET.067.02.1.1 | reverse complement strand
CCCGCACCTTCGGCTTCATGAAGGATGTCGAGAGGCTTTGGGCCGCCGGCTACGCGCTCGGCTCGTCGCTCGAAAACTCGCTGGTTATCGGCGACGACAACCGCGTCATCAATGTCGGCGGGTTGCGCTATCCCAATGAGTTCGCCCGCCACAAGACGCTCGATGCCATGGGCGATCTGGCGCTGGCCGGCGCGCGCTTCATTGGCTGTTTCCGCTCCTATCGCGGCGGCCACCGGATGAACGCGTCTGCGTTGCGCCGGCTGCTTTCCGACCACACCGCCTTCGAAATCGTCGAGACCCGGCGCCGCGAGCGTGGCCGCGTCGCCGAGATGATCGCCGTCAGCCGGCCGGTCTACGCACCCTGGGTGATCTGATTTTTAACCGTTTTCTGGCGTTATAGTCAGGTTGTGTTGCGCGATTGCATCACGAATCGCTGAAAGTGCACAACCTCGGTCGCAGCGCCAGGCCGCCACAAAAATGTGCGATTGGCCGGACATAGCGTTGCCGGGCACGGGGATAATGGTTTATGGCTTCGGCCCGGACCGAAACGACGCCGAAGGGGCGGAA
>NZ_RZSB01001377.1:0-571 GCF_004023285.1 Mesorhizobium sp. M2A.F.Ca.ET.067.02.1.1 | reverse complement strand
GTGTAAGTGCCGTCGGGATTCTTGATCACCCAATCGGGTTCGGGGTTTTCGCCGAGCGCCGAGAAGCGCGGATATTTCGGCGTGATCTCGGGCTGGTCGAGGCGGAATTCCGGCTGCAGATCGTAGCTGATCCATTGCGACAGGAAGAGCGGCAGGCGCTCCCAGTGCGACTCGCGCAGCACCTGCGGCAAGCTGAAGAACCACAGGGCGTAGCCAAGATAGAGCACCGTGCCCGCAACCAGCAGCAGCGGCCAGAAGCGCTTGTAGGCCGGCCGCTGGAAGATCTGCGGGTGGCGATCTTCGATGGCGCTTAGTTCGTCGGCGGTCATAGCAGCCATGTCAAGCGCTCATCAGGAAAGCCTGCTCGCCGACGAGCTTGCGGCGCAGCCAGGCGGAGAACTGGTCGACGATGATGATGGTGACGAAGAGCAGGAGCACCAGCGCCAGCGTCTTGGCGCCGAAGCCGCGCGAGATGGCAAGCTTCAGCTCCTCGCCGATACCGCCGCCGCCGACCGCGCCCATGATGGTCGAGATGCGCACATTGATCTCGATCCGGAGCAGCGTGTAGGAC
>NZ_RZSB01001376.1:0-573 GCF_004023285.1 Mesorhizobium sp. M2A.F.Ca.ET.067.02.1.1 | reverse complement strand
GCGTTGGCGTGAACCATCGCGGCGGAATGGTCGAAAATGATCAGCGGATCGGCGACCGCGGCCGCCAGATACTCGCCGGAGAGCCGCTGCAGCCCGCTGGCCTCGATCGCCGCGCCTGTATCGGTCGACCGGCGCTCGGCGTCCGCAGGCAGCATCGCCGCGGCCGCCAACAGGGCCAAAGCCGGCACCAGCACGTAGATTGAAGCGCCGGCGAAAGAATAGACGGCGATGACCGCGAGCACGCCCGCGGCAAGCAGCCAGCGGTTGCGCCGAAGCCGAGCCGCCAAGGCTCGCCCCCTGCTGTCCTGCCCCGCGCCGGTCTCTGCCATAGGCCGTGCTACCCCGCATCCCGCCGGGCGGTCAGCGGCTCGCTGGACCGGCCCGACGCATGGGCTTCTTGAAAATCGGAATCGATTTTCGCGAAGGTTCATGCGCAAAATCAAAGTGCTACGGCGTGAATGCGTCCGGAAAGGCGCCACGCTGCACAGGCTCCATAGCATGAGTCCGCAAACTGGAAAGGTTCGTCCGGATGAAAAAAGCCAAGCAAACGGCTGAAGCGGCACCCGCCACAAC
>NZ_RZSB01001375.1:0-573 GCF_004023285.1 Mesorhizobium sp. M2A.F.Ca.ET.067.02.1.1 | reverse complement strand
CGTCATGTCCGAGCCGATGGCCGACGGCACGCTGAAGCTGATCGCCGTCGAATACATCACGTCGAAAGGACCGGCCTCGCTCGAAGGCCATCTCTTCAACTTCAACACCGCGCCCAACCGCTACGGCCTCGGCCCGTTCTACGAGCTGCATGTCTGGGCTTGGAAGCAGAACCCGACCGGCGCCTTCGCCGACATGAACCCGAACGTCTCGTGCGACGCGATGAAGGGGATGTGAGCGCCTTTTCCTTCTCCCCGTTTCTATACGGGGAGAAGGTGGCCCGAAGGGCCGGACGAGGGGCAGCGCCAACGATTGCGATTGGCCGCCCTTCGTAATCCAACAGAGGATAATCACCCTGTAGGACACTCCCGCAAAGAACCTCTTCGACACGCAGTTCATCCCAAATTTCCGAGGCCAGCGATGCCCCTCATCCGCCTGCCGGCGTTCGTCGTTCGAAAAGCCAAGCAATTGGCTTTTCGTCCGCTGCGCGGACCACTCCTCACCTCCCCGTATAGTGACGGGAGAAGGAAGCTCCCCACCCACCCTTTCTTAAGGTGTTTCGGATAGACCCGAAC
>NZ_RZSB01001374.1:0-574 GCF_004023285.1 Mesorhizobium sp. M2A.F.Ca.ET.067.02.1.1 | reverse complement strand
GGCGGGGCAAGCGCGCCGAGCAACTCCGAGCGGGCCGGTTCATCCAGCTCGCGCAGAATGTCGGCCGCGCGGTCGACCGACATGGCGGTCAAAAGCTTGCTCGCCTTGGCGCGTGGCAGTGCTTCCGCGAGTTCCGGAGCGCTTTCGAGTTCCGGCTGATCGAAAATCTCGACCAGCCGCTCGAACGGCACAGCGCAGAGCAGTTCGATGGCTGTCTCGCGAGGCTCGTGGTTGAGGGCTTCGACGACGTCGGCGACGTGATCGTTGGCAAGAACACGGGCGACGGCGACGGCTTCGTCGTCCAATACGGGTGCGAATTCGTTCATGGGCTCACTCCTTGCCGTCCGGCAGGACGTGAGCCGTGCAGGTCACGTCAGGGCGGACGGCGGTTGCGTTCGACTGTGACTGTCGCCAGGCATGGCGGGTTGACCTTTCTGCTCGCGGGGTAGCGCATGACCCCGAAAATCGGGTTCGATTTCGGAAAGGATCATGCGCAATTCTAAGTTTCTACAGCGTCCTTTACGCGTCCGAAGGACGCGTGGCGCTGTAGTTGGAAATCAGCGAGCGCGTACAT
>NZ_RZSB01001373.1:0-575 GCF_004023285.1 Mesorhizobium sp. M2A.F.Ca.ET.067.02.1.1 | reverse complement strand
ATTTTTGGTCTGCCCTTCGTGGTGCCGCTAAGCTGATCCGTTGATCAGCCGGCGCACCGTCAAAGTGCATCAGCCGGACTTTCCGGCAAGACCAGAGAAATCGAATGGCCCTGATCAGCCTCAAATCCGTCGGCGTCACCATGAGTGCGCCGCTCTTCTCCAACCTCGACCTCACCATCGGCGCCGGCGACCGGCTGGGCATCGTCGCAGCCAATGGCCGTGGGAAGTCCACCTTGCTCAAATGCCTGGCCGGTGAATTCGAACCCACCTCCGGCGACATCACCCGGTCACGCGGCCTGCGCGTCGGCCATGTCGAGCAATCCGTTCCCGGCGCATTGCTCAACCGCAGCTTCCATGACGTCGTCGCCGACGCCTTGCCGGTCGAGCAGCGCGACAGCGAGTTGTGGCGCGTCGACGTGGTTCTCGACTCGCTCGACGTGCCGGAAGACATGCGCGGCCGGCCGATGCGCGCGCTGAGCGGCGGCTGGCAGCGGCTGGCGCTGATCGCGCGTGTCTGGGTCACCGATCCCGACGTGCTTCTGCTCGACGAGCCGACCAATCATCTCGACCTCGCC
>NZ_RZSB01001372.1:0-577 GCF_004023285.1 Mesorhizobium sp. M2A.F.Ca.ET.067.02.1.1 | reverse complement strand
CGACGGGACCGTCGATCCGACAGCGCTGCGCATCGTCCTGGCGGAGTTGAGCAGGTGATCACGGTGGTGCCGACCGACCGGATTTATCTTTGCTGCGGTGAGACCGACATGCGCCGCGGGATCAACAGCCTGGCACGCATGGTGCAGCAAGTGCTAGCGCTCGACCCGCACACTGGCGCGATCTTTTGCTTCCGTGGACGCAAGGGTCATATCATCAAGATTCTGGCGCATGACGACCAGGGATTCTGCCTTTTTACAAAGCGCCTTTCCGAAGGTTGTTTCGCCTGGCCGACCACCAAAGATCAGGTCGCGGTGTCGCTCACCAAGGCACAGCTTTCGCTGCTTCTGGACGGCATCGACTGGCGCCGGCCGAGCAAGACTTATCGGCCGCGTCTGGCTGGCTAATTTTGCTCGTTTCTCTTTGATTTTGTGTCGATTCTGCTTTCGTGAAGGAGGTGTTTCGGGTATGTAATTTGGGTGTCGGAACAAGCTCCCTCAAACGCTGATTTCCTCGCCCGGATCGCACTTCTGGAAGCGGCCGTTGCTGCCCGCGACATCACCATCGCCGAACGCGATG
>NZ_RZSB01001371.1:0-578 GCF_004023285.1 Mesorhizobium sp. M2A.F.Ca.ET.067.02.1.1 | reverse complement strand
GGTTCGGCCGCCGGCGCGGCGGCCTGGGTCCCGCTGCTGCTGTCCGAATTTGTCGGCGCCGCGTTTTCCGCATTGCCGTTGTTCGGCGTCACGGGTGGTTCCGGCGCGGCGGGCGGCGCCTTCGGCCGGGGCGCGGCGTTGCGCAGAAGATCGCCGATCAGATCCGCCGCTCCCTTGCCGGACCCGTCGCCGTTCGAGCCCGTTTGGCCCGGGATCAGCTTGTCGAGATTGAGTTTTCCGGTTGGCAGCCCAAGGCGGCTCAATATATCCAGCGCGCTCTGCGGGTCCTTGGCCAACGCGCTCAGGTCCGGGTACACACGGGGCGCGGAGAGCGGGCCCTGGACCACGACCGGCACTCCGATGCCCTTCACGGCAACGTCGCCTCCTTGGCCTGAAAGCGAAGCGACGACGCGCGGGTTGAGACGCATGTCGAGCGTCTGGTCGGCGAGATCAATCCTGCCCGAGCCGTCCATCCGCAGCAGCGGGCCCAGCAGGCTGATGTCCGTCGTCTGCGCGACGCCGTTCTCGATCGCGAACGAGGCGCCGAGCTCGGTGAATGTCGTCTTCTTGGCCTGATC
>NZ_RZSB01001370.1:0-581 GCF_004023285.1 Mesorhizobium sp. M2A.F.Ca.ET.067.02.1.1 | reverse complement strand
CGCCTGTCCGTCCGCAACCTGCAGCTCGGCACCAAGCTCAACGATGTCTCCTTCGATCTCGCCAATGGCGAGGTCGTCGGCGTCTTCGCGCTCGAGGGCCAGGGCCAGGACGAGCTCTTCGCAGCGCTTGCCGGCTCGATCCGCCCGACCGGCGGCACGATCGACGTCGACGGCGCGCCGGTGAAATTCTCGCATCCGAGCGACGCCATCCAGGCCGGCATCGCCTATGTGCCCGGCGACCGCACCGAGGCCTTGGCCATGCAGCGTTCGGTGCGCGAGAACATCGCGCTGCCCTTCAGCGCCGGGCTGCGCAAATGGGGGCCGATCCGCATGCGGCGCGAGGAGTTTGTGATTTCCGGCGCCATCGGCAGATTGCAGATCGACACCCGCGCCCAGGGCGAGGTGCAGCGCCTTTCCGGCGGCAACCAGCAGAAGGTAACCATCGCCCGCTGGATCGCGGCCAACGCCCGCACCATCCTCTGCTTCGACCCGACGCGCGGCATCGATGTCGGCACCAAGCAGGAAATCTACAAGCTGCTGCGCGAGCTCGCCGGCCAGGGCAAGTCGGTGCTGTTCTACAC
>NZ_RZSB01000136.1:0-10284 GCF_004023285.1 Mesorhizobium sp. M2A.F.Ca.ET.067.02.1.1 | reverse complement strand
GGTGAACAGCGACGCGATCGTCGTCGAACCGAAGGCGAACGCCGTGCCGTCGACGTCGGTGTCGGACTGCACCCCGGCGGTCTCGTCGTGGCGCACCGATGCCGTGCCGCTCGTCACGGCCGTGATTGTCGGCCCGTCATCGTCGAACTTGACGAGCAGGCCGATGTCGTTGCCGGAGTCGGTGGCGGTGTCGCCGTCGCCGTCGGTACGGGTGACGCTCATCTGCACTGCGCCCGACGCCAGCGTGATTGTCTCATCGTACGAGGCGCCGCCGGTCGGATGCTTCAACGACAGATACTGGGCGAGGAAGACCTCGCCTGTGGTCGCGTTCGTCGCCAGCGCGAAAGCCACCGTGCCGGCGGGATCGGCGGTGTCACCTCCCGCGTTCTCGGTGCCGACCCTGCCGAGAATCAGGCCTGCGGCGCTGCCAGTGCCGTTGTACAAGAAGATTTTAGTGCCCGCGGTTGTCTCGACCCCCGAGTCGGTGCCGTTGTTGACGCTTAACGCATAGCTGAGTTCCTGCGCCGCCGGCCCATCGGCCCCGGCGCTGCCCGTCACGGTCAGCAGCGAAGCGGTGCTGCGGGCGAAGCCGATTGCGCCGGTACCTGCCACATCCGGATCGTCGCCAGGCGACGGCACGTTGGTGAACAGCGACGCGATCGTCGTCGAACCGAAGGCGAACGCCGTGCCGTCGACGTCGGTGTCGGACTGCACCCCGGCGGTCTCGTCGTGGCGCACCGATGCCGTGCTCGCGACCGCGGTGATCGACGGCCCGTCATCGTCGAACTGGAGTTGCGTGCCGGCAAACTCGCTCGCGCCCGTGCTGCTCAAGATCGTGAATCCGCCGATGTCGAGGGTGATGTTCGAACCCGGCCCCTTCGTCGGTTGAACGTTTTCGATCAGCACCCGAGTGTGGGCGCTGGTGGTGGTGTAGGAGACGACATCCCCGTTCTTGACACCCGAGATGACCGCCGTATCGCCGCTGAGATTTGCAGCGACCACAGCGCCATTGATCTTGACCTCTGTGATGTTGACCGTGACGTCATCAGCAAATCCCTCGACAAAACCTGTACCTGTTTCGCCCGCGGCGCCGTTTGGATCATTGAAGGCGGTAATCTTGACTGTGACTGTGTTACCGGTCGGGTTGACCTGAGCGACCGTGAACGAGGCCGCGGTGACGCCTGAGGTATAGCCGCTAAACTGGATGTTGCTTTCGTGGTCGGCCTCCGTTGAGTCGAGACCTTGGGGCGGGTGCGGATCTTGTTGTGGGGCTACCGTGAAATCTTCGGCCGGATTGTCGACGAAAGTGAAACTTAGGCCATTGCCCGGCCCGAGATGCTGACCGTTCACTCCAACAGTCGCGTGGGGTCCGGCCTGGCTGCTGCTGACTGTGTCGCCAGTATGGTCATTGTCCTCGGTGTTCGGGTCAGGGGCACGCCCGGTCACCACGATGCCCGAGGTGCTGACGCCCGCGGGATTGTTGCCGAACATCATGAACTCGTTGGCGCCCGATGGCGCATTGTCGAAGGAGAAGGTCGTTTGCTGGGTTGCCGCGACCTTGAGCTTATTGTCGAGATTGACAGTGAAATCGAAATCGTTGGTAGTGTCCGGGTGCTTCAGCGGCTCGAAGAGTGCGATCCAGAACTTGCCGCCAGTGATTAGGGAATTGGTCGTGGTCTCTTCGACGTAGATCGCAAATACGATGGCGCCGCTCGGATCCGCCACCCCTCCGACGGTGCCCTCCCGGCCGAGGACGACGTTGTCGTTGTTGGGGTCGGCGTAGAGGAAGATCTCTCTGCCCTCGAGGGTGAAAAGCCCGCTGGCGTCCCCGTTGAGCGCACCGTTGGTCGGATCGACGAAGCCGAGGCCATTGACGGTAAAGCCAGAGTCAGGCGTGACGGACAGATCATCGCCCCCTCCGCCAGCGACCTGAATCGCATTCGCGAGGTTGGCTCCCGCGTTGCTGAACGCTGTCGAGACATTCGACGGCACGTCGACTAGCGCGATATCGCTATCCTGCGGGCTAGCCGTTTCGTCGATTTTCGTGCTTCCGAAAACATTGATGGTCAGTGCCATTGCGATTCTCCCTGGTTTCAATGCGGCTGGCGCTGTAATCGGCCCAACGCCCGGCAACCGGCCGCACGGACGCACATCCGCCGGCCGGAGCCGGCGCTGCGCGCCATCGTTAAAAGGAAACTGGAGTTCTGGATTGACTCACGGGGTAGAGGGTGTGGGAGGGGCCGTCGCTACGCCTCCATCCATGCCCCGTCAGGCAATTCTGGGCGGATGCGTCCTATGCGCATCGGTGACCCACCAACGGCGGGCACCAAGGATCGACAATGAGGGCATACTCAACCCCGCCCCTCTTCAACAGGCATTGACTGCCTGTACGCCTCCCGCTCAAAAACATGAGCACGAAAACTTTACGCTTATTTGTGGAAAGTTCAAATCGGACTGTTGCCTTTTAACAAAAGGTGTGAATCAGGAAATGGTCCCTTCATGCAGGGGACTTTTGTCCCTCTCCCTCGAACCATTTGAAATCAAACGAGAATACAGCCAATCAAATCAAGGGGTTTGATTGTGACACCTGCATTGGCAATGAAATAGGTCTAATGCAGACGAAAATCGCCAGCAGGGTTCATAGGTTTGGCGTGTGCAATCGTGTGCACGCGAGCGGCGGCTCTATGGCTCGCTAGAGGGACTGGACAGTTCATTGTCGACCTTATTGGCCCAGTCGATGGGCAACTCGCGGTGAGGCATCGCCTGGGTTGAAGTTTCCGCGCCTCGCCTCATCCCAAATTGCGGGTGCATGTTCGACTCATGGCAAGCGCCCCAGACGAAAACCTTGGCGCTCTTGATCCATGATACTTGCCCGGTGGCGTAGGCCTCTTGAAGCGCGCCAGGACGATCGGAGCCATTGGGTAACACCGCGCCAGCTCGGCGGCGCGGGCGCCCAAGGCTGGCAAGAATTCAGCGTCGACCAGTATGAGGCAGACGGGCTGCAGGAATATCGCGCAGCGGCTTCCATGCTCGCGGCCTGCTCCACGAGGGAAATTGCCTCTCGATTGCGTCCACTATGGCCGCCCCTTTTTGCAGAACTTGGCGCACACAACCTTGTCGGGCCGCTTGCGCAGACTTCCTTACCCGGGTGTGAGGCGGCCCGGCGCCTGTGGCGCGTTGGGGTTAGCGGCGCCGGGCCTGACCGCAAGGGTCCTCTAATTCTGCGCGCCGGCGACTTAGCGATATGCCGTTGATTATCGAAGAGGAATTCTTCCAACGAATAACAAAGAAGTATAAGGCGCAGGATGGTTGGCGCCCGGCGGCACTCCTGACTAGAACGGCCGTTGGACCTGCAAAGCCGGCCAGGCAGCGACAAACTGGAGGACGTCGTTCAAGCCACGTGTCACATGGCGCGCGGAGCGACCTCCAAGACCTTGCCTAAGGCTGTGCGAGGCACGGAGAAGCGGCCGTACTTTGTAGAAGTCGCGACTTGGCGCCCTGTTCCCGGAAGAGCCGGGAGCATTGGATGAGCGCTCAGTCCTTCACATAGTCGCCATCAAATCCCACAAACTTTGTCAGGCCCGCAGCATCGAGCAGGCGGACATGACCCTGGCGGAACTCGAGGAACTTGCGCTCGCGGAGTTCCCGCAACATTCGATTCACATGGATCGGGGTAAGGCCAAGGGCGTCAGCGAGATCGTATTGCGTGAGGGGGCAATCAAAGCCGTTGCGGTCAACGGCGCCAACACGCCGCAGACGCCCCGTCAATTCAAGCAGCAAATGCGCCGTTCGCTCCAAGGCGGTACGCCGTCCTACATTGGCGAGGTGCTGAGCTATCACAGCACCGTTGCGCACCAGAGCGTCCATGATGAACGAGAACAGATGAGGCGATTTCATAGCGGCCAGCGTGAGTGTCTTGGTGGGCGCCACCAACAACGACAGTTCGGTCAGGCTCGCGAACGTTTCGACGGTGCCACCTCCATATGATTGAGGCAGAACCACATCACCCGTTAAGGCAAAATCTAAAATTTGCCGCTGTCCCCCAGGTAGCTCGTGGGAAATGCAGCCCCACCCTGACTCAACGATGTATATACGATCGTTGCTGTCGCCCTGGCTGAAGATTACCGCGTCGGCTGGATATCGCTTGGAAGCGAGCCCGAGCGTCTTCATCAACGCGGCGTCGTCATCGTTAAGTCCAACGTATGACGAACGGTGCTCGTCCCCTTTCGAAAAAGAACGTGAAGCAAACGTCATCCGTACCCCTCGCCCTCGACTGCGTATATACCTCCCTCAGCCTCATCATGTATATGAAATTTCACGTGATGAGCAACCTTTTTGACGTCCGGAACGATAAGGCATTGTGACATCAAACCGAGCGCTAACTCTGGCTCAAAACCAGTTATGGTCCGGTTTGATATCCGCCAGGTCGGGTATCATCTATGACTTACTTCTCTTGAAGTTCTCTCTCATTGACTCAACTATCTCACTGGCAACCAGACAGCTCCGGTTGTCCGCCTGGTCGGCAGCATTGCGCAAAGTCAGCGACGCGTCCCTCAGCAGCCCCCTGATCTCCGCCGGCGACAACACTTCCGAGGCCTCAAGTTCCAAAAGGACCGATTCACTCACATGCAGCGCAGCGAGCGCGACCGCCCGCGGCCTTGTTGCCAGCAACTTCAGGAGATCGCCACTACGCCTGCCTCTCGATTTCTTCTTTGCCATCGTCGTCTTAACTACCCGGACAAAAAGCTTTTTATTTCCAACATCTTGACGAGTGTGCGCAGTCCAAGAGACCGAGGGTTAGACCCTTCTCTTTAAGGTGTAGCCATTGGTGACGGTAACCCAGTTTGCAGCAGTGACCCAGAGGCAAGGGGATACTGAATTAGCGGTAGCTGGTGTTCTTCGGCATCACCAATGAAGACGTCCCGCCAGGATCCGCCGCCGTCGCGAAGCGAGGCCCAGTCGCTTCTTCAGCCGTAGACCTGCTTCGATGAGGGGCTGTCCTTTTTCTGGGAAGGCAGCGGAAACGGTTCGACCTGTCCCTCGGTCTTGTCGAGATACTGCGTCAGCGCCGTCACCAGATGGTAGAAGATGCTGGCTGGGACCTCAGTCGCAAGCGACCGACCGCGCTCGTCGATCCTGTCCACCCACAGGCCAAGCGGTGCGGGATCGATATGCCATCTGAAAAGGCGCGCGACACGGGCTTCGATTTCGGGTTTCAGATCAGGCCCACCAATATTGTCCAGCGCGATCGCCGCCTTGACAGCCTCGCATTGCGGCCAGCTGCGCGAGAGTCTGTCGAGAGGCATCCCTTGTCGCGACACGGCCGCGTATGCCAGCCCTGTGGCTCGATTCAATCCGCTGGCAACTGCTGAGGAATAGAGTTTCCTGGCGTAAGCAGCCAAATCCTTTTGTCCGCTGGCCCGCGCGAAGTCCGCGAGCAGGGAGGCCCATTCGAAATGATGCCCCGGTTCGGTCCATTGCCCTTTGTCTCCGGGCAACGGCAGCCAGTCGGCGTCAAAATATTCGGCAAGCGTCCAACTTTCCTGATCGAAAAAATGACACCGGAAGAGATCGATCACGCGAGCCGCTCGACGAAGATATGTGCGGTCGCCGGTGGCATCATGCCAGGCAAGGAACGATTCGAGCATGTGCATGTGCGGGTTCGAGGACCGGACGCCGTTCCAGCCGGGTGTCTCCAGGAAGCCATTCAGGCTGCCATCCTCAAGGTGGGAATCGATAAAATGAAATGTCTCCTGTGCGAGCTGCAAAGCCGTGTGGTGACCGCATCTATAGGCGTGGGCAAGCGCAAGAAGCACGCAGGAATGGTCGTAGGCATCCTCCATCGGATCGGCCACGCTTCCATTGGAATTGAGGGTGCGCACCCAGCCGCCTCGATCGGTCCGGCCGTATTTTGCGATGAAGTCAATTCCGTGATCGATGAGCTTGTCGGCAGGGCCAGTCCAGCGGCGTTCCTTGGCTACCGCGAAGGCATAGATCTGGCGGGCCATCGTCCGCATCCGCTTGGGCTTGCCCAATGGCCTCGCATCGAAACCGAGCGCTTCGTGAAAGCCTCCATGAACAGTGTCGACCCCTGCGGTCGACCATAGCGGAAGAGTCTCGTTGAAAAGCCAGTGCTCGACGCGCTTGCGCCATGATCCGCTGACAATGACCCGGTCTTCCGATGCCGTGAACTTCGTCTCTAATCGCCCGCTTTTCTCGAGTTGTTCCACGACTTTCTTCACATTCTGGCTGTGGCTGACCGGGGCGACGAATATCGCGTCCGGCGTTGCAACCACCGCCACATCCTTCATTCCGATCACAGTGAGCAGCCGACCTTGGCTCCTGAGGTAGGAATTTTTGCAGTCCATTGCCACGACATCGCCCATCACCACATTGCCGTTGCCGTCGGCGGGGCTAGACTCCAGCAACGATTGCCACGACCCGAGATCATTCCAGCGGAAAGAAGCCGTCACCATCGCGATGCCCTGCGCATGTTCCATGACGGCATAGTCAATTGACGTGGAGGGGACCGCCGAGTAGAAGCGTTGGGGCAAGTAGAGGCCCGAAATATCGGTCGTGGCGGACCTGAAGGCGCGTTCCGCGGTATCCCAGATTTCCGGCTGCAATTCGATCAAGGCTTTCTGCATCGTGTCGGCGCGAAACAGGAAGATGCCCGCGTTCCAGTAGAACCTTCCCGACGACAGATATTTTTGCGCCGTCTCGACGTTCGGCTTTTCGACAAAGCGCGAAACCGCGGCCGCGCCATCGCCATTGGCGGCAACCTCGATGTACCCATATCCAGTTTCCGGATGAGTGGGCTTGATCCCGAAGACGACAATGCTACCAGCGTCTGCGGCAGGCATGCCGGCTTCGACGGTTTCCCAAAATTGCGTCTCGGTCGATATCTGATGGTCGGATGGGACCACGAGCACGAGTGCATCCTTGCCGTGTTCGGAAATCGTCTGCAGTGTCGCTATTGCGACCGCCGCCGCAGTATTGCGGCCCAGGGGTTCGAAGATCGGCCTTCCACCGTTCAGTCCGAGCGGACTTATGTCAGAGATAACGCGTTCGGCATGACGTTCGGACGCTATCAGATAGATCGGCGTTTCGCTATTTGGCCATGCTTTGAGGCGCCGAACCGTCTTCGCCAGCATGGAGCCATCCCCCGACAGATCGTGGAACTGCTTGGGATTGTCTTCGCGCGAGAGCGGCCATAGCCGCGACCCGACACCTCCGCTCATGACGAAACTTACGATCCGGTGTGCCATGCTTCAGTTCCTCTCAGAATGTCTGGTTGTAGGCTCCGACCTCTGAATAAGCAGCGCGCCGTTTTCCCTGCAGAGACGTTGCACTTCATGCAGGAAGCCGTCTGCCGGGTCGTCTCCGCGGGATGGCTCGAGGATCAGCGCGGCCAGCTTGCCCGGATATCTGTCGAACAGATCTTTTACGCTGGCGATGTTGTATCGGAAGGTGACGGTGAGATTTCGGACCACCTCCGGAATACCGGCATTCATCGGTGTCGTGCCGATGAACCAATCGTCCGTCGAAAAGAATGGATGGTCGGCGCAGCAGGCCACGAGGTCGCGCCCTGTATAAGCGCGGGCCAAGCGCACGGCGCCGGACGTCGCATCCGAGCCATCCTTGCAGAATTTTACCATCTGCGCGTCGACAAGCTCCAGAAACGTCTCGGCGCAGTCGACTTCGATCCTAGCCGGTCGCGTGAAATTGGAACCACCACTCAACGCTGCCTCAACCGCTCTCAGGACTGTCGGGTAGGCATGCCCCAATCCAACGGAACGATTGCCCATGCCATATTCGATGTATTCGTTGCCATCGACGTCCCAGACATGACATCCAAGTCCACGCTCAATGAAACCCGGGGCGAGAATGGGATACTGATCATCGCCCTTCGCGTATGTATGGCAGCCACCTGGGATCAGTTGGCGCGCGCGACCTTGCAAACGGACAGATTTGCGAAAACAAGGGCTCTGCTCAGACATGTACCACACTCCAGCTGTTGGAAAGTCTACATGTCCGGTCCAAAATTTCGCGATCACCAAATGGCTGCCGATTTAGCACTTATGGTGGATGTTGGAGCCCAATACCGGCGTTTTATAACGATCACGCCATTTGCAGCGGCTGCGGAACAGCCGATCGCGGAACGAGGCTAACAAAGACGACCCGCAGAAGTGAACTCTGGCGGGCCGTCTGAAACCACCTGTCATTCTTCCGCGAGGGCACCTTCCCCGAAAAGGTCGTTCACCTTGTAGGCAACCTCAGTCCTGTTGGTCGCCTTCAGTTTCTTCATGATATTGCGGATGTGGACTTTCACGGTGCTTTCGCGCAAGTTCAGTTCGTAGGCTATGATCTTGTTCGCCTTGCCGCGCCGAAGCGCCTGAGCCACTTCAGCTTGCCGGTGCGTGAACATAGTCGTCAGCGGACGTGCGTCGCGGCTGCCTGAATCGATCAGATGCCGCATGGACAGCACGCTACTGGCCGGTACGAAGATGCCGCCAGCCGCCGCAAGGTTGACGGCTTCGACACAGACGTCAATGCCAACAGAAGTCGGAATGTATCCGCGTGCGCCGCTTTCAAGGGCGGTCAGTATCTGTGTAAGATCTTCCGTGTCAGCCAGCAGAATCACTGGAACAGAACTGAACTCTGAAGAGATCATCCGGACCTCTTCAGCTATGCTTTGATCGGTAACTTTGCGTCCGCCAAGATTAAATAGGATAGCGGCTAAACGAGGGTATGCTTCCTTCTTTATTCGCCATTCTTCGATCCTGTCCATGGCGACAACAGCCATGCCAAGCTCATGGTCCTCCAGAGCCGATGCTAGACATTCCCGGTCTAACGCCCTTCCGTCAAGAATAAGTAGGCATTCCTTGTCTAGTTGTTCGTTGCTCTTTGCGCTGCTCGACGAGATTTCTGATTGATTTGGCGAAGCAAGATTATGTAGTCCGATCACAGAACTCATACTAGCACCCCAACCTTTGCCCAACACGACCGCCTCATGGCGGCCGACAGCCCCCTCAAATCCTAGATTTTTTGAAAGTTTCTACCAATCTGAGAGTCCAGCCAGGCCCCCCCAGCTTGGACGCTCATCGCTTCTCCCCTACACCACCTAGAATTCAGTAGTTGATGCTTTACTAGCGAGAGCTAATCTAAGTTAATTTTCTGTAAATTTTTTTGGCTCTCAAGGGTCCCGCTGATGGGGCAGGCATACGGGCCGAAACCATTGGGCCGGGTTCCTGGAGTCGTGCACGCAAATGATTTCAGGCAAAGCAGCGCCGCCAACCTCATCCGATAGGCGGAAGCAGGACCGTTAATCCACGGCGGCTTCTTACTCCAAAGGCTTCGTTGACGTCATACATTGCCAAAGAAGAACATCTGTTTGCCAGCGTCTGCCCGGGCTTACGCCGGTCTGTCTGCGGATAAAGCGAAGACAGGGTAGGGGAGCCATTCGCCCGCCCCAATGGCTCCCCTATCGCTTTTGCGGTGAGCGGCACAGCAGAAAATCCGCCTGCCAGCATTGTCTGGCAGGCGGACAGATGCTCCTAGAATTGACGATTGGAACCTCAGGCGTGTCCCTGGGGTTCAGTCTCGCTCAGCCAACGGCAGACCGCCTCATGGCTACGGGTCACTGTCTCAAACGCATCGATCAACTTCTTGGCGGCTTTGTTAGCGACGTGGGATTCAGGATACTGGGCGGTCACAGCCTGCGCTCGCTCATAAATTTCCTTGAGCTGCTTCACCTGCTTTGGTCCAAATGCGCCGTGTACAACCTGGGTGGTCATACGGATTGTCCTCCTCATGCTGGAACTCTAGAGAACCCACTCCATTGCCCAGAGGTCCCGATATCTCCAATTATCACGACATTTCACGATCGTAAGCAGAAATGTGCCCGCGACCTGTGTATAAGGGTGACATAACTCGCCGTCGAGCCGTTCTTTAGTGTGCGTTTGCGAGTTAGCCGTTTGCAGGAAGGGGTAGGCCGGACTCCGGCAGGCCGACGTGTCGACACATTCTGAACCTGCCAGCAGCCCAAACACGAGCGCTTCTCAGCCGCAGCGGATGGCATGCAGCCGGCGATCGTGGCTCGCGGTCGGTTGACGGGTCTCAACGGCTGCGCCTGGTTCGCCGGGCTTAAGCATACTGAATTTCCATGGCTACAGATTCGTTCGGTGCTGGTGGACGTCATTCGGATTGGTCAGCAGGCGGGGCAGGGGGCTCAGGCCTGAGGATCGAGGAGGCGGACGCCCTCGCCTTTGACCGGCGGGCAAG
>NZ_RZSB01001369.1:0-582 GCF_004023285.1 Mesorhizobium sp. M2A.F.Ca.ET.067.02.1.1 | reverse complement strand
CTCATCGGCAGCTATGCCTGCTATTCGCGCGCCTGGTCACCCTACTATCGCGGGCAGCTTATCAAGGGCAGCCTGTCGATCGAGGGCGGGCCGGTCGGCAACGCCTCGCGGTAACGGGCAGTGAGACCGTGCACGCCCGGCCCGCCCTCGATCGACAGGCTGCCCTTGATAAGCTGCCCGCGATAGTAGGGTGACCAGGCGCGCGAATAGCAGGCATAGCTGCCGATGAGCGCGATGCTGCGGGCGCGGTCGTCATGCGCGGAGGCTGTCTCGAACTGCTGCGCGGCGTGCCGCTCCAGCGCCACCCGGTCGACACCGTGACGGGCGCAGATGGCGGCGGTGAAGCTCGGCAGATCGCTTTCGGCGATCCACGCGCCGGGCTGCTCCAGCCGCAGCAGCTTTGCCCAGTCTTCGTAGACGCTGAGTTCGCGCGGATGAGCCCTGCCCTGCAGCCACTTGTCGGCGCGGCCGAGATCGAATGCCGTCCTGGCGTTGACGCCCCGGAACGCTGCCGCGAGATCCTTGCGGGTCACAGTGCCGAGCAAGGCCGATGTCAGCCGCAGTTTCTGCGCGATATGTTGT
>NZ_RZSB01001368.1:0-583 GCF_004023285.1 Mesorhizobium sp. M2A.F.Ca.ET.067.02.1.1 | reverse complement strand
TGGGAACCGGTTTCGGGATAAAGACATGCGTAAAATCAAAACCTAAAAGCGCATGGCGCGAATCTGAAAGATCGCGACGCGCTTTAGCGGCAGCTTGCCGGAACGCGCGAACTCTCCGCAGCTCAGGAGCTGAAAACAAAAATGGCCGGAAAACCGGCCATTTTTGACGTTTTTGCTTTCAGCTCGCGTCAGTCGTCGCGATACACCTTTTCGCGGCGCTCGTGGCGTTCCTGCGCTTCGATCGACAGCGTCGCGATCGGACGCGCGTCGAGCCGCTTCAGCGCGATCGGCTCCCCGGTTTCCTCGCAATAGCCGTAGGTGCCTTCGTCGATGCGCTGGAGCGCGGAGTCGATCTTCGAGATGAGCTTGCGTTGGCGGTCGCGGGCGCGCAATTCGATGGCGCGGTCGGTTTCGGAGGAGGCGCGATCGGCAAGATCTGGGTGGTTGGCGTTTTCCTGCTGCAGGATTTCTAGGGTCTCGCGCGCTTCGCGCAGAATGTCGTTCTTCCAGGTGATAAGCTTTTGGCGGAAGTACGATTTTTGCCGTTCGTTCATGAACGGCTCGTCTTCGGAGGGTACGTAAT
>NZ_RZSB01001367.1:0-583 GCF_004023285.1 Mesorhizobium sp. M2A.F.Ca.ET.067.02.1.1 | reverse complement strand
GCGCCTCGGTTTTTGCAGCACTTGGTGTCGGCCTCGCTGTCTGGCTCGTCGCCGGCGCGCTGACCGACCTTGCCGTCAAATCCGGCGCCGGCTCGGTGGCGCCGGCCGCCATGCTTCGCCGTTTCGCCGGCCTGCCGCGCTCGGTCTTCGGCACGGCACTGGCCCATCTCGGCCTCGGGCTGACCTTGCTCGGCATCGTCGGCACGCTCTGCTTCGGCAGCGAAAAAATCCTCACCATGCGGCCTGGTGAGACGGTGGAACTCTCCGGTCACACGCTGCGCTTCGAAGGGCTTTTTCCCCAGAAAGGTCCGAACTTCACCGAGGATCGCGCCCGCTTCCTGCTGATCGGCGCAGACGGCAATGCCAAGGGCGAGATCTCTTCGGCAAAACGCTTCTTTCAGGCCCGGCAGACGGCAACGACCGAGTCCGGCATCAGCACGCTCGGCTTGAGCCAGCTTTACCTATCGCTCGGTGACGAGGGTAATGACGGCTCCGTCGTCGTGCGTCTCTGGTGGAAACCGCTGGTGACGCTGATCTGGGGCGGTGCCCTGGTGATGATGGCGGGCGCGGCCATGTCGCTGGC
>NZ_RZSB01001366.1:0-583 GCF_004023285.1 Mesorhizobium sp. M2A.F.Ca.ET.067.02.1.1 | reverse complement strand
TAGGCGCCCTGGTATTCGGCGACCTCCTCGCCCATGACGAAGACGTCGCCGCCGCGCCGAAGACGGAAGTAGTGGCCGACCCGGACATTCCCGCCGGCACCGAAATGGCTTCCACCACGGTGCGCGAGGCGCTCCGCGACGCCATGGCCGAGGAAATGCGCCGCGACGGCGACGTCTTCGTCATGGGCGAGGAGGTCGCCGAATACCAGGGCGCCTACAAGATCACGCAAGGCCTGCTGCAGGAATTCGGGCCACGGCGCGTGGTTGATACCCCGATCACCGAGCACGGCTTTGCCGGCGTCGGCGTGGGTGCGGCGATGGCCGGCCTGAAGCCGATCGTCGAGTTCATGACCTTCAACTTCGCCATGCAGGCGATCGACCAGATCATCAACTCGGCCGCCAAGACGCTCTATATGTCCGGCGGCCAGATGGGCGCGCCGATCGTCTTCCGCGGCCCGAACGGCGCTGCCGCCCGCGTCGCCGCGCAGCACTCGCAATGCTATGCCGCCTGGTACAGCCATATCCCCGGCCTCAAGGTCGTGATGCCCTACACGGCGGCCGACGCCAAGGGCCTGCTCAAGGC
>NZ_RZSB01001365.1:0-587 GCF_004023285.1 Mesorhizobium sp. M2A.F.Ca.ET.067.02.1.1 | reverse complement strand
CAACTCACCATCCGCTGGAGTGTGCAGCAAGGGCTGGAGCAGGTCGCAAGGGATGCCGCCAGGAAGCTTGGCCCGAAACTTTCCATCGCCATGGTGATGGCCGATGCGCGCACCGGCGACATCCTCGGCGAGGTCGGTTCGGCCGATTTCTCCGACGCCAGCCGCTCCGGCTGGATCGACATGACCAGGGTGGTGCGCTCACCCGGCTCGACGCTGAAGCCTTTCATCTACGGCTTGGCCTTCGAGCAGGGGCTGGTGGCGCAGGAGACGATCATCGAGGACAGCCCGGCCGATTTCGGAGGCTACCGGCCGAAGAATTTCGACATGGGCTACCAGGGCGACGTCTCTATCCGCCAGGCGCTGCAATTGTCGCTCAACGTGCCGGCGATCCGGGTGCTCGACGCCGTCGGCCCGGCGCGGCTGACGGCACGCTTCCGCCAGGCCGGCGTCAACCCGATCCTGCCCGTCAACGAGGCGCCGGGCCTGGCGATCGGACTGGGCGGCGTCGGCGTGACGTTGCGCGACCTGGTGCAGCTCTATACGGGGCTCGCCAATGGCGGCAAGATGCACACGCTGCATGACGGCAC
>NZ_RZSB01001364.1:0-588 GCF_004023285.1 Mesorhizobium sp. M2A.F.Ca.ET.067.02.1.1 | reverse complement strand
GGCGACTTCTACGCCACCGCCGACCTGCTCTACGAAGGCGCCTGGGTGGCGGAGCGCTATGCGGCGATCCGCGATTTCTTCGAAGCGAATGAAGCAGCCCTCCATCCGGTGACGCGCAAGATCATCGGTGGCGCCAGGAACCTGTCGGCCGCCGATGCTTTCCGCGGCCTCTACGCCTTGCAGGCCTACAAGGCCCGCCTGGCCCCCGTCATCGCCTCCGTCGACCTTTTCTGCATGCCGACGGCGCCGACCCACTACAGCGTCGATGCCGTGCTCGCCGATCCGATCGTCACCAACAGCCGGCTGGGCACCTACACCAATTTCGTCAATCTGCTCGACATGTGCGGCATCGCCGTGCCGACCGGCACGCGCGACGACGGCCTGCCGATGAGCGTGACCCTGCTTGCCGCCGCAGGACGCGACGGCCTCGTCGCAGCGGTGGCACGCGATCTCCATGCCGCGAGCGGCCTCGCTCTCGGCGCGACCGGATGGCCGCAGTCGAGCGCGCAGCCTGTCGGCGCGCCGGCCGATGATGGCACGATCGAACTGGTGGTGGTCGGCGCCCATCTTTCGGGAATGCCGCTCAAC
>NZ_RZSB01001363.1:0-592 GCF_004023285.1 Mesorhizobium sp. M2A.F.Ca.ET.067.02.1.1 | reverse complement strand
AGGACGCCAAGGGCAAGACCAAGGTCGCCGCGCAGAGCGAGATCGTCGCGCTCTCCGACAAAAGCTTCCTGATGCTGGCGCGCGACCCGGGCAACGGCCAGGGCGTGAAGGGCGACGAGTCGGTCTATCGCAAGATCGAGATCGTCGACCTCTCCGCCGCGACCGACATCGCCAACGGTCCGTTCGACGCGGCCGACAAGCCGGTGGCGCCGAAGGGTGTGCTCGACCCGTCTGTGACGCCGGCCAAGCTCACCTCCTTCATCGACATCAACGACAAGGGCGAGCTTGGCCGCTTCGACCTGCACAATGGCGCGCCGAACGACAGGAACAACCTCTCGGAGAAGTGGGAGGCGATGTCGCTGGCCCCGGTGCTCGATCCAAAACTGCCCGACGACTATTTCCTGTTCGTCGCCAACGACAACGACTTTCTCACCCAGGACGGCTTCCAGGTCGGCGCGCCCTACAAAGCCGAGGACGCCGCCGATGTCGACACCACCTTCCTGGTCTATCAGGTCACCCTGCCTGGACTGTCTGGGAACAGCCTCGCCGCGAACTAGTTCTGCTTCAGCCGTATGCCGAGCGGGCATACGGC
>NZ_RZSB01001362.1:0-600 GCF_004023285.1 Mesorhizobium sp. M2A.F.Ca.ET.067.02.1.1 | reverse complement strand
GACTATGACAGCTACTGGAAGATCTAGCAGCGGTTGGATGTGCTCCTCTTTCACTAGCTTTTCTCTCAGAATTGCCGCTTGAAAAGGCGGGCGTTGCTTTCGAGAAACCTCTATTCGGATTTCCAGCTTGCATCGCTAACTCCGTCGCTCCTGAGTAATAGGTTTCTTATAAAATCGTTACTCATCATCTATTTTCCGATGTTCTGCATCTCTGTCGGGAAGCGTGAGTTTGGAAGGTCCTGCCCCTCGAGGTGCCTCATTACAAGACCTTGAACATGGTACCGAAACTTCTCCAACGTTACCAACTCACCCTCGTTGAGCAGGTTTGAGTTAACATCAGACACCATCAGAATCTTCAGGCTGTTAGGTATGATGGTTCGTTTGACGCGCTCTCTCCAAGCTGCGGCTTCTGATGCCTCGGGGTTAAAACGATAGTTATTGTCAGGCCCCACCTCTTGGTGGACCACGGCATTCTCCGACAGAAGTGCGAGAATGGCTTTGCGCAACTCCTCTCTTGAAGAAAGCGTTGCAACACCAAACGCACGCTCTCGCTTCAACGCATGCTCCCGCTTCCACGTCGTCATCAGCTCAGCAGGATGC
>NZ_RZSB01001361.1:0-600 GCF_004023285.1 Mesorhizobium sp. M2A.F.Ca.ET.067.02.1.1 | reverse complement strand
GAGCTCGATCTCGGCTTCACGGAAATCCGCTCGCCGATCGACGGCATTGTCGGCAACAGGCTGGCGCAGGTCGGCACCTATGTCTCGCCGGGCAGCTATCTGCTGACCATCGTTCCCGCCTCGGGCCTGTGGGTCGACGCCAATTTCAAGGAAGACCAGTTGCGCGCCATGGCCGACGGGCAGGCCGCGACCGTCTATGCCGATATCGCTCCCGACCAGCCGCTCAAGGGCCATGTCACCAGCCTGGGGCCGGCGACGGGAGCGATCTTCAGCGTCATCCCGCCGCAGAACGCGACCGGCAATTTCACCAAGATCGTGCAGCGGGTGCCGGTGAGGATCGCGATCGATGCCGACCAGGCGGGCAAGGTGGCGCTTCGGCCCGGCCTATCCACTGTCGTCACCGTCGATACCGGATCGCGCTGAGGGCGCCATGTCAGCACCGGCCGCCCCGCAATCCTTCATCGCCAGCATCCTGCCGTTCATGGTGATGTGCGTGGGGATGTTCATCGCGCTGCTCGACATTCAGATCGTCGCCTCCTCGCTGCAGGATATCGGCGGCGGCCTGTCGGCCGCACAGGACCAGATCGGCTGGGTGCAGAC
>NZ_RZSB01001360.1:0-605 GCF_004023285.1 Mesorhizobium sp. M2A.F.Ca.ET.067.02.1.1 | reverse complement strand
CTGTTCGCCGGTGATGCGGGCGGCCTCGAAGCCGTTGCCGATCTCGACGCCTTTGACGGCGTTGATCGACATCAGGCCGGACGCGATGTCCTGGTCGAGCTTGGCGTAGATCGGCGCGCCAAGGCCGGGCGGCACGCCGTCGGCGACGATCTCGATCACTGCGCCGACCGAGGAACCGGCCTTGCGGATGCCGTCCAGGTACTCGGTGAAGACCGGGACAGATGCCGGATCCGGGGTGAAGAACGGGTTTTCGGCGTCGCCGACGAAATTCCAGTTCCAGTTTGCGCGATCGATAGATTTTTCGCCCATCGCAACCAGGGCGCCGCGCACCGTCATGCCGGGCACAACCCTGCGCGCCAGCGCGCCGGCCGCGACCCGCGCCGCTGTCTCGCGCGCCGAAGAGCGGCCGCCGCCGCGATGGTCGCGCAACCCGTATTTGACATCGTAGGTGTAGTCGGCATGGCCCGGCCGGTACTGGCGGGCGATCTCGCCATAGTCATTGGAGCGCTGGTCGACATTCTCGATCAGCATCGACACAGGCGTGCCAGTGGTGATCATCGTCTCGCCATCCCCGTCGAGGATGAAGCCGGACAGGATCTTGACCT
>NZ_RZSB01000135.1:0-10314 GCF_004023285.1 Mesorhizobium sp. M2A.F.Ca.ET.067.02.1.1 | reverse complement strand
ATCGAGGACTGCGCCGTCATTGCCCAGCTGACGCAGGCAACGCCGACCGTCTCGCTGCACATCCCCTGGGACAAGGCTGATCCGAACCGGCTGAAGCAGGCGGCCTCGCGCTTCGGCCTCGGCTTCGACGCCATGAACTCCAACACTTTCTCCGACGCCAAGGATCAGAAGCTATCCTACAAGTTCGGCTCGCTCTCGCATGCCGATGCCGGCACGCGCCGGCAGGCGGTCGAGCACAATCTCGAATGCATCGAGATCGGCAAGACGCTGGGCTCCAAGGCGCTGACGGTGTGGATCGGCGACGGCTCGAACTTCCCCGGCCAGGTCAATTTCGCAAAGGCCTTCGAGCGCTATCTGGACGCGATGCGGGAGATCTATGCCGGCCTACCGGACGACTGGCGGCTGTTCACCGAGCACAAAATGTATGAGCCGGCCTTCTATTCGACGGTCGTGCAGGACTGGGGCACCAACTACATTATCGCGCAAGAGCTCGGCGCCAAGGCCTTCTGCCTTGTCGACCTCGGCCACCACGCGCCCAACGTCAACATCGAGATGATCGTGTCGCGGTTGATCCAGTTCGGCAAGCTGGGCGGTTTCCACTTCAACGATTCCAAATATGGCGACGACGACCTCGATGCCGGCTCGATCGATCCCTACCGGCTGTTCCTCGTCTTCAACGAACTGGTCGATGCGGAGCTCTCCGGCGCCAAGGGTTTCAATCCCGCCCATATGCTCGACCAGAGCCACAACGTCACCGATCCGATCGAGAGCCTTATGCTGTCGGCGGTCGAGGTGCAGCGCGCCTACGCGCAGGCGCTGCTGGTCGACCGCAAGGCGCTCGAAGGTTTCCAGGAGGAGAACGACGCGCTGATGGCGACGCAGACGCTAAAGGCGGCCTACCGCACCGATGTCGAGCCGATCCTCGCCATGGCGCGCCTGCGGACCGGCGGCGCCATCGATCCGGTCGCGGCCTATCGCGAAGCGGGTTATCGCGCGAAGGTCGCGGCGGAGCGGCCGGCTGTCGCCAGCGGCGGCGGCGGCATCGTCTGATAGGCTGCGCCACTCCCCCTCATCCGGCCGCTTCGCGGCCACCTTCTCCCCGAGGGGAGAAGAGATCGGCGCAAGCTCCTCTCCCCTTGGGGAGAGGTCGGATTGCCCGAATTGCCCTTGCAATTCGACTTGGCAATCCGGGTGAGGGGGTCTCTCGCGCTACTTCAATTGTTATTGGACTAATTCGCCCCGACGGTTTTTCCTAGGCATTTCGACGCCAGGAGCACCGCCATGCCCTTGACCCGCCGGTCGCTGATCGCCGTCAGCCTTTCGCTTGCCTCTGCCTTCATTCCGGCCGTTGCCGCCTTCGCCGCGTCGCCCGTTCCGGCCAAGGGTGAGCACGGCATGGTGGTCACGGAGCAGCATCTGGCGACCGAAGTCGGCGTCGACGTGCTGAAGAAGGGCGGCAACGCCGTCGATGCCGCTGTCGCGATCGGCTATGCGCTGGCCGTCGTCTTTCCCGACGCCGGCAATATCGGCGGCGGAGGGTTCATGACTATCCGGCTGAAGGACGGTCGCACCACCTTCATCGATTTCCGCGAGCGCGCGCCGCTCGCCGCCACCAGGACCATGTATCTCGACAAACAAGGCAATCCGGTGAAAGGCGCCAGCCTCGACGGCTATCTTGCCGTCGGCGTGCCGGGCTCCGTCGCCGGCTTCGAGATGGCACGTGAGAAATATGGCACGCTCTCAAGGCAGGATCTGATGGCGGCGGCGATTGCCTACGCCAGGGATGGTTTTGTCCTCAACCAGGGCGACGCGGCTTGGTTCGCCGACAGCGCCGACCGGCTGGCGAAGGACCCGGCGGCGGCCGCGATCTTCCTGAAAAAAGACGGCAAGCCTTATGGCATTGGCGAGAAGCTCGTTCAGCCGGACCTTGCCGCCTCGCTGTCGGCGATCTCGCAAAAGGGGGCGGACGCCTTCTACAAGGGCGCCATTGCGGACGCCATCGTCAAGGCGAGCGGCGCCAGGGGCGGCATCCTCGCCAAGGGCGATTTCGAGCAATATGCGGTGCGCGAATTGAAGCCGGTCACCTGTTCCTACCGCGGCTACGAGATCATCTCCTCGCCACCGCCAAGCTCGGGCGGCGTCATCATCTGCGAGATTCTGAACATCCTGGAGGGCTATCCGCTCTCCTATCTCGGCTCGGCTTCCGCCGAGACGGTCCATGTCATGGTCGAGGCGATGCGCCATGCCTATGTCGATCGCAATTCGGCGCTGGGTGACCCGGATTTCGTCGACAATCCGGTCTCGAAACTGCTCGACAAGGGCTACGCCAGGGACATCCGGGACAAGATCGATCCCTTCCGCGCCGGCGCCTCGAAGGATTTGATGCCGAAGGGTCTTGGCGAGTCGAAGGAGACCACCCACTATTCGATCATCGACAAGGACGGCAACGCGGCCGCGGTCACCTACACGCTGAACGGCTCCTTCGGCGCCGGCGTCGTCGCCGAAGGCACCGGCATCCTGCTCAACAACGAGATGGACGACTTCACCCAGAAGCCCGGCGTGCCCAACCTCTACGGGCTGGTCCAGGGCGAGGCCAACGCCATTCAGCCGAAGAAGACGCCTTTATCCTCGATGAGCCCGACGATCGTGACGAAGGACGGCAAGTCGTTCATGGTCATCGGCAGCCCGGGCGGCTCGCGCATCATTACCATCACCCTGGAGGCGATCGTCAACGTCATCGACCACGGCATGGACATCCAGGAAGCCATCGACGCGCCGCGCATTCACCATCAATGGCTGCCGGACACGGTCTATGTCGAGCCTTTTGGGCTTTCGCCGGACACGGAGCGGCTGCTTGCCGGCATGGGCTATCATCTCGGCCTCAGCGACGAGACCTGGGGCCGGGCGGCCGGCATCCTTGTCGGCGGAAAGAGTCTGGCGGAGATCGAGAAGGGCGGCGGCGCCCGCTACAACGGCGCCATGGACAGTCGCGCGGCTGCCGGCGAGGCGCTGGGATACTAACTGATCAGGTCACCAGCGTGATGGTCGAGGCGATCAGCATGACGGCGGCAATGGCCACAAACAGCGCGTAGATGCGCGGGCGGTCGAGCAGCAGCGCATTGCCGGAAATCCAGGCCGCCGTGGCGCCGCCGAGCGCGAACAGGAAGCCATTGCGGTGGCCGAAGGACATGGAGGCGGCCATCAGGCCGCCGATGATCAGCGCGCCGAAGACGATGATGACGGCGACCGCGTATTTCTCGAAATCATTGCCGCCGCCCATCACCGGCCCCATCGCGTTGAGATTGGGCAGGTCGTCCGGATCGAAAGGGTTGGCCGAGCCGTATTCGTCTTGACCGAGGGATTCGCGCATCATTCGTTCTCCGCTGGGCGGCAACAAACCATCAACGCCTGCCAAGCGCAACCCGGCAACGCCATCGCGGCGATGTGTTCACTGGCCGGCTGGTGCCAACGTGCCACGGTTTGCCGGACAAGCTCAACGGCTGGAGATTGGATCGGGTTCCACGAGCTTGATCTATTTGGAAAAATCGCTGCGCACGATGCCGTGCCGCTGCAACTTGTCATAGAAGGTCTTGCGCGGAATGCCGAGCGCCTCGATGGTGCGGCGGACGTCGCCTTCATTGCGACCAAGTGTCTCGCGGATGATGTCGGCCTCGTAGCGATCGAGCCGTTCGGGCAACGGCGTCGCGGCGTCGCTCTCCATTGCCGCGGGGGAAGGCGTTTCGGCGACGTCGTCAAGCCCGAGCACCAAGCGTTCGGCGAAATGGGCGAGCTCGCGTACATTGCCCGGCCAGTCGTGCTCCCTGAGATGGCGCTGGACCGCCGCCGCGGTCGCCGGCACGGCTCGCCGGAACCGTGCGGCGGCCCGCTCGGCGAAATAGCCGAACAGCAGCGGCACGTCGTCCCGCCGTTCGCGCAGCGGCGGAATGGAGAGCGTCACCACATTGAGCCGGTAATAGAGGTCCTCGCGGAAAGCGCCGCGCTGGCTGGCATTGCCGAGATCGAGTTTGGCGGCAGCGACCACCCTCAGGTCGACTGGGCGTACCTCATTGGTGCCGAGCGGCGTCACCTCGCGCATTTCGAGCACGCGCAGCATCTGCACCTGCGTCGAGGCCGGCATGCTTTCGATCTCGTCGAGGAAGAGCGTGCCGCCGCTCGAATGCTCGATACGGCCGACGCGCTTCTTCTGCGCGCCGGTGAAGGCGCCGGCCTCGTGTCCGAACAGCTCGCTTTCGATGACCGTCTCCGGCAGCGTGCCGCAATTGAGCGCGACGAAATTGCCATTGGCACGGCGGCTCCAGCGATGCAGCAGGTTCGCCACCACCTCCTTGCCGGAGCCGGTCTCGCCGGTCACCAGCACGTCGACATCGGTGTCGGCGATCTGCCTGAGCGTACGGCGCAGCCGCTCCATCGCCGGCGTCTGTCCGATCAGCGGCAAGCCCTCCTGCGCCTGCTCGGCCGCTTCGCGCAAGGCGCGGTTCTCCATCACCAGCCGGCGTTTTTCGGCGGCGCGGGCAACGCTCTGCGCCAGCCGCTCAGTGGCGAAAGGCTTGGTGATGAAGTCGTAGGCGCCGTCCTTGATTGCGTTGACGGCCATGGCGATGTCGCCGTGCCCCGTGACCAGGATCACGGGAATATCGGGGTCGAGATGCAAGACGCGGCCGAAGAGCTGCAGCCCGTCGATCTCCGGCATGCGGATGTCCGAGACAACCACGCCGGCGAAATTCCGGTCGAGCGTCGCCAGCGCTTCGCTCGCCACCGAATAGGCCGACACCGCAAAACCGGCAAGCTCCAGCGTCTGCCTTGTCGCCTTGAGCAGGTCGCTGTCGTCGTCGATCAGGATCACCGTTGCTGGGTTGTGCTTCGTCATGCTGCGCCGGCTTTCGACAGATGGATGGTGAAGCGTGTGCCCTGGTCGCTGCTCGAAACCTCGATGCGCCCGCCATAGTCGGCGACGATGTCCTTGGAGATGACCAGGCCGAGCCCAAGGCCTTTCTCCTTCGAGGTGTTGAAGGGCGTGAACAGTGATTTCAGGATCGCGGGTGGGATACCCGGTCCGTTGTCGGAAACGACCAGCGCCACGTCTTCGCCGGTTTCGGCGGCGGAGACTTCGACCCTTGCGCCATCACGGCCATCGAGCGCCTCCAGCGCGTTCTGGAACAGATTGATCAGCACCTGTTCCAGCCGCAGCCGGTTGCCCATTACTTTCAGCGCCGATGGCGGCAGTTTGATCGCCAGCGCATCCAACCGGCCGGCGAAGCGGCTCCTGAGCAGCACGACTGCGCCCTCGATCACGCTGCGCAATTCGACGGGCTCGGCGGCGGTGCGGCCCTTGCGGGCAAAGGCTTTCAGCTCCTCCGTGATGGCTCCGATGCGCTCGGTCAGCGCGGCGATGGCGCCAAGATTCTCCTCGGCTGAGGCGCTTTGCTTGCGCTCGAGGAACACGCGCGCATTGTCGGCATAGGCGCGGATCGTCGCCACCGGCTGGTTGATCTCATGCGCGACGCCGGCCGCGACCTGGCCAAGCGTGGCAAGCCGGTTGGCCTGCACCAGCTCCTGCTGCATGACCTGCAGCCTCACCTCGGTGCTGCGATGGTCGGCGATCTCGGCCTGCAGCCGGTCGCGCGCCAGGCTGAGATCCTGCGTGCGCTCGACGACGCGCCGCTCCAGCTCGGCGCGCGCCGCCTGTTCGTCGGCGATCCGCATCTGGGCGGACTGCCGGCGCCAAAGCAGATAGGCGGCCAAGGCGATCAGCGGCACAAGGACGCCCAGCGCCAGGAGCCGCATTTCGCGCTGCGCGGCGGCGACCGGCGCTTCGGCTGGAACAAGATAGTCGAGCTGCCACGGTGTCGACGGCACAGCGGTCGAGAGCCGCAGATATTCCGCATCGCTGCCTCCGGGCGTGATGGCATGGACCAGCGCGACATCGGAGCTCAGCGCCTGCGGCCTCGTCATCGGCAAGGGCACCAGAGGTGCATCGCCGAATTGCTGGCTGGCGCGGATTTCGGCGAGCACCGGCCGGCTAAGCGGCTCCGTCGTCAGGAAGCGCCAGGAGGGCACGCTCGTGATCAGCACCACGCCATGCGCGTCGCTGACATAGGCCGGCCGGTTTGCTTCGTGCCAGTCGGCTTCGAGCTGGTCGAACTCCATCTTGACCACGACGACGCCGAGGGGCCCTGAGGCGCCGTCGACGCGCCGCGAGATGTAGAGCCCGGGACGTTTGCTGACATTGCCGAGCGCGAAATATTCGGCGGTGCCGGTCTGCATCGCGCCTGAGAAATAGGCACGGAAACTGTAGTCGCTGCCGACGAAGCTCACCGGTTCGCGCCAATTGCTGGAGGCGATCGCCAGACCGTCGGTGCCGGTGACGTAGAGCACCGAGGCCTTGGTGCCGGAAACCAGCCCTTCCAGCTTGCGGTTGAGCACGTCGATCGCGGCAGGGCTTCGCTGGGTCAACGCGTCATTGACCTGCTGGTCCTCCGACAGGAGCAGCGGCAGCGCGCGCGGATTTTCCAGCACCGCGCGCAGCAGCGCGACCTTGAGATTGGCGTCCGTGCGTCCTTGCGTGGCTAATGCCTCGATCTCCGTCGAGCGGCCATAGAGGCCGGCGCCGTAGAGCGCTGCCGCGACGATCGCCAGCGCCACCGCCGTGAACAGCAGCCAGGCGCGCCGCGCCCGCCTGGCAAGCAGTTCGGGCGTCGAAGCGAGAGCAGCGGCGGGGCGTTGCAGCATGGCGTATTTGTGCATGTTTTCGCACAAGGCGCAATTCTACCTATGCGGATAACCGCACTGATGCCGCGGAAAAGGCACCTCACGAGCTCGAAAAATTCAGCAAAATCAACGAAGCGAAACTCCGGGCGCCATCTGGCACGCGCGTTGCAGGTAGGTCCGCAGCAGCCGCGAGGCTGTGAAGGTTAACAGCCCCCTGGGAGGTCGAGCGTTCTCGATCGGGGGCCGAACGGAGGATATCATGCAGACAGCAATCGCTGCCGCCGAACCGCGCGGCAAGGTTCCCTTTTACCGGCATCTTTATGTGCAGGTCCTGGTGGCGATCGCCGCCGGCATCCTGCTTGGCCATTTTTACCCCGATCTGGGCGCTTCGCTGAAACCGCTCGGCGATGCCTTCATCAAGCTGGTCAAGATGGTCATCGCGCCTGTGATCTTCCTCACCGTCGCGACCGGCATCGCGGGCGTCTCCGACCTGCACAAGGTCGGCCGCGTCGCCGGCAAGGCGATGATCTACTTTCTTGTCTTCTCGACATTGGCGCTGATCGTCGGCCTGGTTGTATCGAACGTCATCCAGCCCGGCGCCGGCATGCACATCAATCCCGCGACACTCGATGCCTCGAAGGTCTCGACCTTCACCGAGAAGGCGCATGACACGACCATCGTCGGCTTCCTGATGAACATCATCCCCGACACCATCACCGGGGCCTTCGCGCAGGGCGACATTCTGCAGGTGCTGTTCTTCTCGGTGCTGTTCGGCATCGCGCTGGCGCTGGTCGGCGAACGCGGCCGCCCCGTGGTCGATTTCCTGCAGGCGCTGACCTCGCCGATCTTCCGCCTCGTCGCCATCTTGATGAAGGCAGCCCCCATCGGCGCTTTCGGCGCCATGGCCTTCACCGTCGGCAAATACGGCATAGGCACGATCGCCAACCTCGCCTTCCTGATCGGCACCTTCTACCTGACGTCGCTGCTGTTCGTGCTCGTCGTTCTCGGCGCCGTCGCATGGTACAACGGCTTCTCTATCCTGGCGCTGATCCGCTACATCAAGGAAGAGCTGCTGCTTGTGCTCGGCACCTCGTCGTCGGAAGCCGCACTTCCCGGCCTGATGGCCAAGATGGAGCGTGCCGGCTGCAACCGCTCGGTGGTCGGCCTGGTCATCCCCACCGGCTATTCCTTCAATCTCGACGGCACCAACATCTACATGACGCTGGCTGCGCTGTTCATCGCCCAGGCAACCGACACGCCGCTCACCTTCGGCGACCAGATCCTGCTCCTGCTCGTCGCCATGCTGAGCTCCAAGGGCGCGGCCGGCATCACCGGCGCCGGTTTCATCACGCTGGCCGCCACGCTCTCGGTCGTGCCTTCGGTGCCGGTCGCCGGCATGGCGCTGATCCTCGGCGTCGACCGCTTCATGTCTGAGTGCCGCGCGCTCACCAATCTCGTCGGCAACGCGGTGGCGACCATCGTCGTGGCGCGCTGGGAAGGCGAGCTCGACCAGAAGCAATTCGCCGCCGCCATGGCCGGCCAGTTGCCGGAAGAGGCGGATCTCGCGCTGTCCGGCGGCCTGCTGCCGGCCGAGTGACAGGCAAGTTAGGCATCCCTCCCAAGCCTGTGCAGGCCGCGGCTCAGCCGCGGCCTGTTCTTTTTGCCGGCTGCCGCATAGGGTGCGCGAGCCGGATTCCCGGCGAAGCATTCAGCCGAGGGCGGTCAATGAGCAGCGCGTATCCCGAGATCTATCTTGTCCGTCATAGCGAGACCGAATGGAGCCTCTCGGGCAGGCATACCGGCCGCACCGACATCCCGCTGACGGCGAAAGGCGAGGAGGCCGCGCGCGGCGTGGCCGACCGGCTCAAGGGCCTGACCTTCCAGGCGGTCTGGTCGAGCCCCTCGCAGCGCGCCTTCGACACCTGCCGCCTGGCCGGCTTCGGCGAGGGCGCGGTTAAGAAGCCGGACCTGCAGGAATGGGATTATGGCGCTTACGAGGGCGTGACGACCAAGGAAATCCTGTCGAAGCGCCCCGGCTGGCAATTGTTCCGCGACGGCTGTCCTGACGGCGAGACGGCGGCCGATGTCGGCGCCCGCGCCGACGCGATCATCGCCGGGCTGCGCGCGATTGCCGGCAATGTGCTCGTCTTCTCCAGCTCGCATTTCCTGCGTGTTCTCGCGGCGCGCTGGGTCGGCCTGCCGCCGGAAGGGGGCGAGCATTTCGTGCTCGATACCGCCAGCCTCAGCATCCTCGGCTACGAGCACGACCTGACGGAGCCGGTCATCCGGCGGTGGAACCAGAAGTAGCGAGCACGACTCCCCCTCATCCGGCCGCTTCGCGGCCACCTTCTTCCCGAGGGGAGAAGAGGTTGGCGCCGCGCTGGCGAACTCCTCTCCCCTCGGGGAGAGGTCGGACTGCCCCGGATTGCCTTTCGCAATTCGGCTGGCAATCCGGGTGAGGGGAGAGCGCCCGGCTCGTCAAATCGCCAGGGTCGCCAGATCCTCGCTCGTCAGATGCCGCGCCTTGCCTTTGGCAAGCTCGCCGAGCTGAAGACCGCCGATCGCCACGCGAACCAGCCTTAGCACCTCGATATCGAAAGCGCCGAGCAGCCTGCGGATCTGCCGGTTGCGACCTTCGTCGAGCACGATTTCCAGCCAGGCTGTCCGCCCGCCGCTGCGCAACAGCGCAATCGAGCTTGCCGTAAGCAACTCCCCGTCGACGGCCGAGCCCTGGCGAAAGCGTTCCAGCATCGCGTCGTCAGGCACTGAAGCAATCTGCACATGATAGGTCTTGGCGACATGCGAGGCGGGGTCGAGCAAACCGTTCGCCCAGCGCGTGTCGTTGCTCATCAAAAGCAGCCCCTCGCTTGCTTTGTCGAGCCGGCCAACCGGCGCCACGAAGGGCAGGTCGAGCCCTTTAAGGCAGTCATAGACGGTGCCACGGCCTTCGGGATCATCGCGAGTCGTGACCAGCCCGCGCGGCTTGTTGAGCATCAGATAGACCTTGCGCTCGGCCGCAATGCGCTCGCCGTCGACCGTGATGCTCTCGCGCTCGGGATCGACCCACAGCGCAGGGTCGCGCGCCACCTTGCCGCCCACCCGCACGCGCCCCTTGGCGATCAAAAGCTCAGCCTGCTTGCGCGAGCAGAACCCGAGCTTCGACAGCGCCCGGTTGAGGCTGACCTTCCCGGCGGTGGATCGCCGCGCGGCCTTAGAAGGCTGTCCAAGGGGCTTGCTCGTCATTTGCCCGACAGATGCCATGCGGCGCGGCGCATGCGCAACCTTCGTGTGAAGTAAGATCGATTTTTGGAGACGGTCGGCGCCGGGAAATCATTGATCCTTCGGCGCGCTCAGCCGCCGGTAGGGGACGCCGTCGAATGTTGCCGTCACGAAGCTCTGGACCGACATCTTGCGCTTGCGCCCGTCGCTGCAGGCATAGAGCGGCCAGCCGGCTTCGCTGCACTCGCTGGCCACGCAGAGGCGGTTCACGCAGTTGCCCGTGGTCAGGCGAAAGCCGCCCTTGCCGGCAAATCCCTGAAGCAGGCCGCCGTCCGCCGAACGCCATTTCCGCTGCTGGTAATCAGG
>NZ_RZSB01001359.1:0-609 GCF_004023285.1 Mesorhizobium sp. M2A.F.Ca.ET.067.02.1.1 | reverse complement strand
AACGACCATAGCGACACTCAGGTAGCGGCGGCATTGCACAAGGCCGGTCTCGGCGACTTCATCGAACACCTGGCCGACGAGAGCCGCGAAGGCAAGATCTGGGATCAGGTGCTTTCGGGCGGCCAGAAGCAGAAGCTGGTGGTCGCGCGCATCATCCTGCAGCAGCCCGGGCTTCTCTTCCTCGATGAGGCGACCGGCGCGCTCGACCCCGATGGCAAGATAGCCTTCCACCAGGCGATCAAGGACAATTGTCCGAACGTCACCGTCATCAGCGTCATGCACGAGGCACAGCCGCCGCGCTCGCTTTCCGGCGAGGAATTCTATCACAGCGTGGTTGCGATCGCCGACGGCGTCGCCACCAAGAAGCCCCTCGCTCCCAGCCTGCCGCGCGAGCTCACCACGATCCTCACCCAGCCGCCGCGGCCGACCGAGGACAAATGGCTGCGCTTCCGCCGGCTGAAGCAGAAATAGCAGTCATACCAAGCCCTTGATCGGCAGCCGTGGCCCGGCCTAGGCCGCCCTCGATCACAGTCTCGCGATCCGGCCTCCCCGCGTCCGTTTTCAGCGCCCTTGGCGATTGACTCGGCAAAATGCGCTCCTATGTACGCG